>NZ_JAVIMT010000067.1:0-26559 GCF_031196675.1 Acinetobacter sp. 148
GCAGATCATTCCGCCGCAGAGAGGGACACGTAGGGATACCCACAAAAAAGAGAGACTTTTTCGTGTGCGTTGGGTAAATACGGCCTGCTAAAACCGACTGGCAATGTGGCCAGCAGGCAAAGGATAATCCGCGAGTTTTAGAGTGTCAATGTGATATTGGCTATTCATTTATAAAGATTATTTTATTTTTCATTGGCCTAGTGATTTAAGAATATATTTTCTTAAAGTTTAGTTTGTCTGCTTATTTCATTATTAATTTACCGTTCATTTTCAAACCTGTTTAAATGAACAGATTGATCGCGCTATAAATAAAAGCTACAGTAAATAAAGTTTGAATTTTATAAATTTAAATAAATTGATAACGCATGCAGGCAAAGACATGGAAACCATACATGATTTTTATCGCCGCTTTTCTTTAACCAGAGATAGCGATTACTCGGTTCCATCAACTTCGTTTGGACATTTCAACGTGTTCCAACGCGATGCCTGCTCGTTCCTCACACCTTATAGCCGCCGCGATTATTATAAAATTTCACTGGTTTTAGGCACAGGCGAACTTCACTATGCCAACCGCTGGATACGAGTCGACCGCCCTGCTTTGCTGTTCTCAAACCCCATGGTTCCCTATGCATGGGAAATTAATTCGCCTGAACAGGCAGGCTGGTTTTGTCTATTTACCGAAGAATTTGTAAACCAAGAATCGCGACAAAGTTTTTTAAAAGACTCTCCGCTGTTTAAAGTTGACGGCGACCCGTTGTATTTTTTAAACGATCAACAAGTTGAAGAAATTTCATTTATTTTCAAAAAGATGATGACTGAAATAAATTCAGACTACATTCATAAATACAACGTTTTAAGAAACTATTTGCACCTGATTGTGCATGAAGCTATGAAAATGCAACCAACCCAACAGTTTGAAAAACATAGTAATGCTGCAGTTCGGATTTGCCATTTATTCTTTGAATTATTAGAACGCCAGTTCCCAATCGACTCACCACATTTTCAGCTTAAACTCAAAACTGCAAATGACTATGCCTATGGCCTGTCGGTACATGTAAACCATTTAAACCGCGCTGTAAAAGAAGCTACAGGTAAAACTACGTCTGAGCATATTAGCTCGCGTATTACGCAAGAAGCCAAAGCTTTACTACAACACACCAGTTGGAATATTTCCGAAATTGCCTATAGCTTAGGCTTTGAATATTCAGCGTATTTCACCAACTTCTTTAAGAAAAATACTGGCTTTTCGCCTAAAAAATTCCGTGAAGACTGTGTAGCCTAAAAACAGATTGTTTGAATTTTATAATTATTGGTTTGAATGTTATACGTCAGTTTGAGCCAAAGCATTTTATAGTTTTTCTACTCAAGTGATTTTGCAAAAAGAGTGTGAAAAATGAAATATAGAACTTTAGGACAAACAGGCGAAAAAGTATCAGCACTTGGTTTAGGTTGCATGGGAATGAGCTTTGCCTATGGTGCCTCAGATGACACACAAAGCATTGCCACTCTAGAAAAGGCATTAGACCTCGGCATTAACTTTTGGGACACCGCCGACATGTACGGCAACGGCGCAAACGAAGTTTTACTCTCAAAAGTTTTAGAAAAACACCGCGACAAAGTATTCTTAGCGACCAAATTTGGCTTTCGTTATAAAGAAGATAACCTTAACCCGAAAAACTCTTTAGAGTCTTATATTGATGGTTCTCCAGAGTGGATTAAAGTCGCGGTCGAAAACAGTTTAAGACGTTTAAATACAGACGTGATTGATTTGTATTATGCACATCGTATTGATCCAAACATTCCAGTTGAAGACACCATTGGCGCAATGGCTGACTTGGTCAAACAAGGTAAAGTTCGTTATTTAGGGCTGAGTGAAGCATCGGCTGAAACTATTCGTAAAGCACATGCGATTCACCCGATTGCAGCGGTTCAACATGAATATTCGCTACTTACCCGTGAGTTTGAGCAAACCCATTTGCAAACGATTCGTGAGTTAGGCATTAGCCTTGTGCCGTATTCTCCGTTATCACGTGGTTTAATTACCAATACGCTTGATGTGAATAACCTAGACGAAAATGATTTCCGTCGCCAGTTACCACGTTATCAGGGCGATAACTGGAAAAATAACCAAAGCTTGGCGCAAGCATTTAGCGAGTTTGCTCAAAGCAAAAATGCGACAGCCGCTCAACTGGCTTTGGCTTGGATTTTGGCGCAAGGTGACGACATTATTCCAATTCCGGGTACGCGTAAAATTGAGCGTCTTGTGGAAAATGCGGGTGCTGTAGACCTTCATTTAACAGCGGCAGATTTGGCAGAAATCGACGCGATTATCGCGAGATACCCAAACATGGGCGCACGCTATAACGCTCAGCAACTTGCTGCGGTGAATCACTAATGATTAAGGATATTTAGTGTTTTAAAAAAGCCTTGGATGTTGAAGTCTGAGGCTTTTGCTAAATTAACAAATCCTAATTATAAGCTTATGTAAATAAAATAATTCTAATCAATTAGTAATATGATCAATTATATAGCTGTCTTTTGTTTGAAAAAATATATCGAAGCTAGGGCTCATTAAATAGTCCTGCTGGCTTTGTTTTTTAAAAATTGGAGCTAATCTTTTCGTATAATAGCTCACCCATTCATTATCATTTTTAAAATATGCTCGGTCTTTTAAATCAACATAAAGCTCACGTAACTCAAAAGAAATTGTTTCAATACAGGGTTTGAACAACCAAATAGTTATATCTCTAGGTTCTGCTGCCTTAACATGATACTTATCCTTTGGATCAAAGGTCTCAATACGATAAAGTTGTGCACCAGTCTTGGTATACATTGAATACATGAGTTTACTGTTCGCAACTTGATAGTAATCCTTACCAATTTCATATTCTCTTAATCTCCTAGATATTTCTAAACATTCAGGCAAATATTGAGGCAATAACCCTTCGATATTATTAAATATATTCACTGATCGACTTATGACTAAATATTCCCCCGTTCCAGTAATAACTCCTTGAGCCCAAGGAAATATTTTCGATAGCTTTACATTAGAAAACTGGATAGTCCCATCTTCTTTAATAGTAATTTTCTTATTATCTGACGCAACGACAACACTATCGTTTAATTGAATTGCAACAATAAAAGTCATAGATACAGTGGAATAAAAAACATTAAAATAATATTATTGGTTTAATTATAGGCTAATTTTTAAATCTTTTTAACAAAATAATAGGTGAATCATGGCTGGTGGTTCCCAGATTATTATCAATAAAAATGGTATTACACTTATTACTCCATCAAAGTTTGAAGCTAAAGCTGGTCAGCATCTTTTTAAGCCTGGTGCTCAAATAAATATGCCTCAGATTGCCCTTCCCCAACCTATTTGTATTGAATGTCTTATAAAAGCAGCTAAAGAAGGTGCTGGGATTGTAAGAAGATGACTTTTAAGAATCAAAGTTTAGAAAATTTTATTATTAATCATCGTAAAGATGGGCAATTATTTCTACTGGTTGATGGAGCACAACTCGAACACAACCAACTATCCCATATTGAATATACATACGGTGATTGTATCTATTTATTTAAAGGTACTTATGAGGAAGAAGCTTATCAATATGGCCCTTTATTATTCGATTTAAGTCAGTTAAACCTTAAACAAGTGGAAAGCCAAATTAAGCTCATGAAATCGAAAGATTCAATGATTTTGATTAAAAGCAAACTAGATATTAAGCAATTAAAAAATAAGCTTTTGGAAAAACTTTATATTGAACTTGATGACGGTGGCATAGGCATTCTTAGATATTATGATCCTCGCGTATTAAACCGACTTTCACTTATTTTCAACAGTGAACAACAAAAGCAACTACTAGAAGGCCTTGATTCCCTTTCGTATATACTCAATGACATAAGCTATGAGTTGAAATACAATGATTAAGCTAGATAAAAATCAAATTGATAGCCTTGAAAAAGTACAAGATAGAGAAGAACTTTGTGAAAAAATTTATCTTTACCTCGTTGATAAGAAAGAATCATTCAAAGCATATTCTGTTAATTATGAACAGCTGAAGTCTAAGATTTACAAGAGCTTTGATTTATTGGTTTCGCTTTTAATAACTGACAATGAAGTCATTTCTCAACTCATTGTATGGAATACCATAATGAAAAAAGATGTTCTTCAGAACACTGGTATTCAAAATTTTATATACGGTTCTAATTTACGGGGAAAAGACCTTTTATCGACCTTAGAATTTTATGAATTGAGGGATAACTAATGTGGCCGTTAATATTACGAGGCGTTGCTGCGGCTGGAGCTCGAACTGCTGCCCCTGCTGCGGGTGAAGTAATTGCTGTACAAGGTGGTCGAACAATTGCGACCGAAGCCGCTAAGGGTATGGCTACAATTGTTTGGCAAAAGAAGTTAGTAAAGACATAACAAACAAAACAACAGCGTTGTAATAAATGCGAACCCTACCAACTAGGAGTTAAACACCAGTTAAAACGCCCGATGGGCAATGAGATTAATACTGAATATCAACTCAAAATCGCAAATCTTTCAAGTTACCCTTTAACTTTCAAAGCTTCAGTACCTTATCTTGTACCAGGTAATAAAAAAGAAACCACAGATATTCAAGAGTGGCTTGTAAACGGAGTATCTTTTGACGGTTTATGGCCAATGGAATGTATTTTGGTCGAAGCAAAAGGCCGATATGCTCAATTCCTTGACCCTAAAATGAAGGAATTTATTAAAATTGGGGTTTTTGGCAAGTTAGTGAAAGAAGCCCGTAGTCAAAAATTAGTACAGAGCAGCCTTAAAACTTCAAAGTTGACTTGGTACTTCTATGAACAAGAAGCTAAAAGACATTTCGATACGATTAGCAATAGAATTGTGACCACAATATTTATGCCTTTATAAAAAATAGGATTTCAGAATGAGAGAGTTTTTCTTTAGTACACGCTTTTCAAAAAGACTTGGATCTACTGCAAATGAAATTACAGCTCAATTAAAAACTTTAGAGTTGATGGTTAAAGAAATTTCGGTAATTGACCCAATTTTTGCGAACTGGTATGTAAACAATTCTGATGAGAATACTACTAAAGCACCTTTAGACTACCCTTTCCCTTCTGAAACGGCACATAAGTATCTTTTTAATCTTAGAGATTCAGATCATTTTGAAAGTTTTCCATTATGGAATGGGTTAGAAGAAAGTAGTCAATTTGCGAGTCTAAGATATGATTCGTTTGGCTTGATGATGATATTTAAAAAGGTTCTAAATACTGATCAAATTATTCAGCTATTTCAGGTTTTACTAAAATATGCTCATTATGATTACGTATACCTAAATACCTATTTCTTTGGTGATATAAACATATTTCCACATAGACTTGAGACGACTGCTGTTTGCTATGTGCCTGTTAAGATTGCAGAAGATTACTTACCCCATCTTTATAAAAAGGTTGAAGTAGAGAACCAATATAACAGTGGTACTATTCTTGTGTTTGATGAAAAATGGGCAGATGAAACAGAAGAATTGAAGAAAATAGTTCAAGAGAATTCGATTGCACTCGTTGAGTTGGGTGTTATTCCTGAAACAGAATTGCCAGAAGGATTTTTTGATTAATTCAACTTATAAAAAAGTCCGACTCAGTGTCGGACTTTTTAATTTAGTCTTTGCTATATGTGCCTTGCTGGCGTCCACCTTCCCAGATCGCATCTAAGGATTTATCCGAAATCGTTAGGCTTTCAGGGAAAATACTTAAATCCTTTTTAAATTTAGCCTCTGGTTTTAAGCCAATACAGTCTCCATTTTTCCACCATGTGCCTTCTGCATATTGGTCTAAAGCACCTACAGCGAGCATCCATTGAAACTTGCCGTTTGGCTGAAGTAAAAGTTCTGAACCGACTTCCATTACACCATGTAAATAATAGTGCCCACTCCAAGCCTGATCGGCCTTTTGGAATTTCACTTCCTTACAGGTACTAGTCGGCTCTGCATAAATGTGAGCAGAAAAAATAGCTGTAGAAACAAGTAGTAAAGGTACAAATATATTTTTCATTATTGTGTTCCTATATGTTTAATCTTATTTTCCAGACTCAACTTTTAAATACATTCCATCGGCATAAACGTTATGTCCAAAGCCACAACCCGACTCACCTTCGCTTTGTTTAACCTGAATATAATTGCCTAACTTCTCATTGGTTTTAAAATCGAGCTGAATACGGCAGTCTTCATTTTTATAAACCGTTTGCTTTTTATTAGACGGCATTTTGGTGTCAAACTCACCCATATTTGGACCGTAAATTAAGCTTCTAAGTCCCATGTAAACGCCCGAATAGCCAATGGCATATTGGCCCTGTTTACGACTTACCGTGATGTGATCCCACTCACCAAAACCTGAGTAACGGACGTATTCACCCGTCAAATCATTTGATGCTTTAGGTTGAGGCAACTGCTTAAGGTTAAATTGACTAGACTTTGATTTTTCATCCAGCATAAACCATGCTCTTGCCCAAAGTGGCTGACCCAATTTGGCATAGGCTAAGCCCACGTTATTGTTGGCAACTTCAATATCACGGTCGGTAAATTTAACTGTGGTTTCATCTTCATTGGCTTTACAAAAAGCAGTCCAAGAGGCTTGGTTTTGGAAATTTTCGAGCGCTTTTTTATATTGTTTTTGATCGTAGAATTTCTTGCCTAAACTCGCGTATTGCTTCACTTTATTGCAGCTTTGTTGTAATTCTTGTTCATAAGAAAACTCTGCATGAGTTACCGTTAAAGCTGAAAGTGTAAGAACCGCGCAGCCTGTAATAATCGATTTAATCATTTTTAAAATTCTTTAATAATTAACTAATTATATAATATGAGCTGGCGCTATAAATCACAATTATTTGAAACAAAAGTCTATTAGAAGAGTTTAGGTTTTTATAAAAATAGTTAAATCCATACAAAATAAATTTTTGAAAACATTCAACCTTAACTGGTTATTTTAATTGAATATTCAACCAAAAAATAATGTAGACTGCATGCGTAAAAATTAGGAAGAATTATAAGAGTGAATAATTTAATTATTGGAACCCTATTTGCACTGTGTGCAGCGGCTTTAAATGCATCTATTGGTGTAATTAGTAAATTACTCATGCACAGTGGTTTAAACCCACAAGACATTGCCTTTTTAAAAACCATTATCGCCTTTTTCTTTTTAAGTGTGTTTTTATTTAAAGTGCCTGTTAGCCAAAAGATTGCTTTTATTAGCAGCACGCCAAGTAAACTCAGCGTTTTTGCTCAAATTGCTATCTGTGCTTTTTTAGGTATTTTCTCGCTATTCTTTTTTGAGACCATTGCTTATAACCACGGTGCTGCGGCCAATGTGGTAGTGGTACTCATGGCTTCGGCTGCCATCTCTGCCCTATTTTTTGGGAGGTTCATTTTAAAAGAAAGTATCTACATTCATTCGCTTATTGGAACATTATTGGCAGTTGCGGGGATTAGCATTATTTCGTGGAAAGGTGAAAATAGCCTTTTAATGCTGATCAACGCTTCTATTGCCGGTACGGGTTATGGCTTATTTTCGGTTTTAGTGAAAAAGTTCAAATTAAACGGCGGGTTGTTTCTGACTAAATACTTACAGCTGTTTGGTAGCATTTATCTTGCGGTTCCGTTTTTAGTAAACTTGCATAGCATTACTTTTAATAGTGACATCATTTTAGGTTTGATTGGTTTAGCTGTTCTACCAACCATACTCGGCTTTTTCTGTACCACTAAAGCGTTGTCTTATATGAGTGCCGCAAAGGTACAAGTGACCGAACTTTCTGAGCCGATTTTTGCAGCGCTCATGGCTTGGGTTTTCATTCATGAACAGCCGACTTTATCGTTTTTATATGGTGCGATTTTTATTATTGCAGGCATCTTTTTAATGAATAGAGCGCCGAAATTAAACTAGCTGATTTCATTTATTTCGTTGGCGTGGTGACAAGCCACTTGCACCACACTGGCAAAGTTAATCGCCATTTGTGAAGGGGCATGTTTTTTATAGGCAAGCCCTAAACCCACCGTAGGTACAGGCGCTTTCAAAGAGCGATAAGCCACACCTTGTATTTGCAATTGTTTGGTCGACTCGGGAACCAAAGACACCCCTAAGTTTGCAGACACCAACGATAAAATTGACACAATTTGCGGGGCATTTTGTCCAATTTTCGGTTCAAAGCCACGCTCATGGCAGGCCTGTTTAATCGCATCAAAAAGCCCTGCACTCACTGAAGGTGGCGAGACAATAAAATCAAGCTCTCGCAGCGCAGTTAAATCAATTTCTTGTGATGCATCGTCGAGTTGAAAAGACTCTGAAGGTAAAGCAGCAATGAGCGGCTCAGCCAATAATTCTTGTAGAATGAGGCTATCCGGCATATTGCGTGGCGAACGAATAATTGCGACATCTAAACGGTCTTCAAGCAATAAGTCGATGAGTAGTAAGGTATTGGCTTCTTCAAGCTTTAAATTTACTTTCGGGTATTGCTGCTGGAAATAGCGAACACATTTAGGAATTAAAGGGTTCAACATTGAAGTACCTGTAAAACCTAACCTTAATTGACCCACTTCGCCATTTGCCACCTGTTTAACAAGGTTTGCTGCATCTTCTACACGCTGCTGCACTGGCTGAATTGCATTTAAAAAGGCAAGCCCAGCTTCGGTCAGCTCCACCCCATGAGGCGAACGAATAAATAAATCTGCACCTAGCTCTTCTTCTAAGTCTCGTATTTGCATACTTAAAGGCGGCTGACTCATGTTTAAGCGCTGCGCAGCTTTGGTAAAGTTTTTTTCTTCTGCTACTGCCAAAAAGTAGCGTATATGCCTGAGTTCCATTGCTATATATAAAACATATCTTGTCCCATTATTAAATATATTAGAAAAATACCTTTTAAATTGCTAATTTTAATTTATCGAATTTTCTCGATGCAGCATGCCTTTAGCCACTGCTCTTTTTTCTGTCATGGTCATGATATGAACTCTTCATCTACACCCAGTACCTTAAACACTGAGGCAACGTCTGTTCTTTCCCGTGAGTGGATTCACAAAGGGACTAAAGCTTATAAACATGCAGGATTTGCTTTATTCCTCGTAGGTTTTGCTAGCTTCTCTCTCATTTATTGTGTACAGCCACTCTTACCTGCATTTAGCCAAAGCTTTCAGATTAGTCCTGCGAGTAGCTCTTTGGCACTGTCATTAACGACTGCCTTTTTAGCAATTTCAATTGTGTTATCGAGTGCCTTTTCACAAGCGATTGGCCGTCGCGGCGTGATCTTTACGTCAATGCTGTGTGCCGCAATTTTAAATATTGTCTCGATGCTTACACCGAACTGGCACAGTTTACTCATAGCACGTGCGTTAGAAGGTTTACTGCTTGGTGGCGTACCCGCAGTGACTATGGCTTGGATTGCCGAAGAAATTGCACCTGAACACCTCGGTAAAACCATGGGTTTATATATTGCAGGGACAGCCTTTGGTGGCATGATGGGCCGTGTCGGTATGGGTATTTTGGTTGAATATTTTTCATGGCGCACCGCTTTAGGCCTACTTGGAGCAATCTGTTTTATTTGCTCGATTGCCTTTTTAAAATTACTTCCCGCATCGCGTAATTTTGTGCAGAAAAAAGGGCTGAATTTAGGCTTTCACATGCAAATGTGGCGTGCTCATTTAAGCAATACTAAATTATTACGCCTTTTTGCGATTGGTTTCTTGCTTACCAGTGTTTTTGTCACCTTATTTAACTATGCAACCTTCCGCTTAAGCGGCGCACCTTATTCACTGAGTCAAACACAAATTAGCCTTATTTTCTTGTCGTATAGCTTTGGTATGGTGTCTTCATCGTTGGCAGGTAGCTTAGCCGATCGCTTTGGTAAAAAAACCATGATGATGAGTGGCTTTGCGATTATGATCGTGGGTAGTCTCATGACCCTCCTCACTTCTCTTTTCGGCATTATCATTGGCATCGCATTTATTACCACAGGCTTCTTTATTACCCACTCACTTACGAGTAGTTCTGTGGGTGCCGAAAGCAAACAAGCTAAAGCTCATGCCAGTTCGCTTTACTTGCTGTTTTACTATATGGGTTCAAGTATTGTCGGCTCGGCGGGCGGTTGGTTCTGGTTACACGGTGGCTGGAGTGCGATTGTCGGTTTAACCGTGTTCTTGTCTTTAATTGGAATATTTTTAGCGGTTTATACATCACATGCCAAAGCGCATTAATGTAGTAAAACCTTAACTTTTTTAGGCTAAACCCAATGAGCATTTAAAAATCATATGAAAAAATTTAAATGCTCATTTTTTGGCTTGTATTTTTTTTAAGAAACTGTAAAATTCACTCCACATCGCCGGCATAGCTCAGTTGGTAGAGCAACTGACTTGTAATCAGTAGGTCCACAGTTCGAATCCGTGTGCCGGCACCATCATTAAACCTCATAAATATTTGATTTATGGGTTTTTTGTTGCCCATAAAGTTGGTTCAGTTCTGGCCCAACGGACTATTTTGTGGTCCATTTGATCGATAGTCTGATGGTCTAAATAGGTCATTGGACCTACTTCCATTCCCAACCCAACATGTTCCCCATACCGTTTTCAGCTCTTTGGCTTTCCATGCGTATTGCGATGTCGATACATCAACTTTTCAGAGTTGCTATCGCTACACAGAGCAGGACGCTTGGAAAACTTAAGGCGTAGGGGAATTTCCAAGGTTATTTGCATTTCCTGTTTCAAACAGGACATCTAGGCTAGGCCCCTGAAAGTTCTGGGGAGTTTTGCTTTATATGAACCTATCCGTAACACTATGCTATGCCCCTTCTGGACAATACCCCAAATCCTCTACAAACACTTAATACATCCCCTTTATATTTTTTTCTCCAAACTTTCCAACTATGATGCGTTTATTCAAAAAAACTTTATTTAGTACCTAACATGAAAGACTATTCAGAATATTTCCGTGAAGCTGTGGCTTCTTTTCTTGCACAAAATCCTGCCCTACAAAAAGAGCTTGCCTGTATTACAGTTGATGAAGCAGAAAGTATAGGCACTACGGTTGAAACACTTCACTCACAAGTCATGAATCAACGATTCGTTGAACATGCAACCCAGTTAGGTATCGACACCAACCATTTAGTACTGCAATTCATTGATGCTTCTGAAAATGAAAAGAATCAGATTCTAAAAAATTATCACCAAAATCTTGCCAATTCTCTCGGTATTGACTGGCAGGACTACATTTCAATCAACCCTCATTTATCCCATCTATGATCAAAGTACTTCCCCTGTAATTGAGTAGTTTAATAGGGGATTTTTTTGCTTTGGTTGATGGATATTTTTTTAGAGTAGCTTTTAGGGAGGGATTTTTAAGGTTCCTTGCATTTCCTGTTTCAGACTGGACATCTAGGGGGAATGCCCGATGGTTATGGGGATTTTCGTAAAATAAATATTGTTTTTATTGGCGATATTATTGATTGTATTAGATTACTTATACCAATTGGAAAGAATAAATAAAATTCTAATTACTTCCAGAAAGATAATAAAAAAACCTATTATGATTAATAGGTTCTTATTAGCCTTAGATATGAATGAATATATTCACTTACTTACTTGAGTGAAATCAGGCGAGTTTTTTCTCTTCAATATAGCTTAAATCAGCTACCTGTTTATCCCAGAACTTATTCCATAAGTCGCAGTATTCAATACACAACGTTGTCAAACTTTCATAGTTATCTTTCGTTATTGCTTGTGCCAATGCAAACCATAAATCATCTTCATGGTCATCATCTGCTGCTTCAGAAGTTTCATCCGTAGATACACCATGAACGTGATAATACCCTCCACCTTCGATATCAATACCGACAGCTTTAGTTGCTTCTCGTAAAGGTGGGCTAAAGAGGATTACCTCTTCTTCTGCGACGGCAAGCAGTGCAACTACATTAATATAGCTATCATAAGATGATTCTAAAAAGGTTCTTACTTTGTCTGCTATTTGCGAGGGTTGAAAATTTCGACGATCCTGCTCACTCAAACCATAATCGTTTAGTAAATCCTCATATAGAGGATAATGTGCATATTCAGGATTACCAAGATAATAACCTTCTGAATCTAATCCTGGTCGGAAACCAAACTCATCAAGTATATTCAAACTCAATAAGACCCGTGGAAACATTTTTGATCCAGATGGGAGAGATGGCTCTAGTTGTTTTGTCTGGAATTGAGCCATTAATAACGCATCAGTAAAAATCTGCACAATGGCATGACGATATTCCAAATGGATTTTTGTTAATGAAGCTTTATCAATCTTTCCATTATTTAACAATTCAATTGCAGGATGTTTACACACTGGCAACGCTGCTATTTTATTACGTAACTGTTGGAGAAACAGGAGATTTTCCTCCCACTGTTCTGCAGGAATACTATTCCTCATCCCCTGTAATGCTTTTTGCCGTGGATTATTAAAATCTTCGAATTTTTTAGACATATTCATTCTCAATAACTAGGTTTTTTCTTATGGCTAAGTTATGAGCCCCCTTTATTTCACCCTTGCATCCAATTGCTAAAAAAGAAGACTATATGCTCATCCTTAACAATCTGATATTAGGTTTATTATTACTACAAATCAATCTATGTTTTCATCTTATTCTTAATAAAAAATTAGTGTGACTATTTTCACAAAAAATTCATATTTATATATAGCTAAATTATTGAATTAAAGAAACATTATTGATACAATACAGAGTGATTTGATATAACTATTCTATCTTAATAGAGTATACTATTTTAAAAAGATTTATTATGGGGCAATCAATGTCAAAAAAAGATACTATTATAACAACAGCATTAAAGCTTTTTAACCAGAAAAGCTACAACTCTATAGGAGTTGATAGAATTATAGCTGAATCCAATGTTGCTAAAATGACTTTTTATAAGTATTTCCCATCAAAAGAAAACCTTATTGAAGCATGTCTATATCAAAGAAATAGTGACATACAACAGGCTATTCTTGAAAAAGTAAACGCTAATGATCTACCTTTAACTCAGTTACAAAGTGTATTTAATTGGTATATTAACTGGATTCATACTGACGATTTCAATGGCTGTCTATTCAAGAAAGCAACAATGGAAATTATTCAAACGTATCCATCTGTAAAAAATCCTATCAATGATTATCGTGCATGGATTTATAATTTAGTTTTTTCAATTGTAATAAAATTAAAAGTGGAAGATGCGGCTGGTTTAACAAGTCTATTTCTTAATATTGTCGATGGTCTTATTATTGATGGCACAGTCAACAAATCTCTAATTAATCCAGAGAAAACATGGTCTTACATCAAAAAACTAATCAACCTTGAAAACCTTATAAAATCGGAAGTTGCTTGATTCGGTTAAAAGATATTTATTAATTATATCAACAAGGCTTAACTATACTATCTTCATCAAGCTCAATTAGAAATTATTGTAAATTAATCTTACCAATAATTTATTTTTTATATAATTAGTCTAGACAAATATAGGAATTTTCTAAGAAATTCTACTAAGAAACTCTTCCTTCTAATAAATTAGGTCAACTCTATTCTCTTGAAAGACATTGCTTGTAAAAAGACCAACACAATAAAATCTAATAAGTTATAAAAGAAGAATTTGAAGCTTATGAATATGATATTTAAAGAGGCATTTTTAAGGTTCCTTACATTTCCTGTTTCGGACTGGACATCTAGGGGGAATGCCTGATGGTTATGGGGAGTTTTGTTAAAATATCCCCCTTTTTTGCGGGGCCAAATTGCTTAGCTTTTATGGAGGAAGAGAACGACTTCTGTATTTGCCTTCAATTTGCATAGATATTATCTACATGGTCTATTTACATAGGAGTGACCATGAAGAAATACTTTCCCGAACTTGATACAGTTTCCGATATCCTTGCATCAATTCCTCACCCTCAAATCCAATCCATTGCACATGCGATTCGTATCTGCAATGACCAAGACACGCATGTCTTCACTAAGCTACATGCTGTAGTTGGGGTTATTATTTAATACATGGAGGTGAAAATGAAAGCATTGAAAGAATGGCTGAAACAGCAACGTGAACTCAATGATCTAACTCAGCAGCAATTAGCTCATAAGCTTGGGAAACCTTTGCAATACATTGAAGATGTGGAGCATGGTGATTATCGCTTGGAGGTCGTTGAGTTTATTTATTATTGCCAAGCCTTGAACATTGACCCTCATCAGGGTATTCGCTTAATTGACCTTGATCCCCAAGAGCAAAACAAGTAACTCCCTTCTTATGGTTACTATGATCTATATCAATCTCTTGATGCTGGAATCGCTTGTTTGATCTGCTCCAACCCCTCTTCTGGGGTAATTTCAAGTATACGGCAATACCATACATATTCTACAACATCTAACCGACGCTCACCTTGTTCAACCTTTTGAACATACGAGTGTGGTTTACCCATGCGTTCGGCTAATGCACGCATAGTGAGATGTTGTTCTTCCCGCATTTGCTTCAACCACTTAGTTAAAGCCTGCATTTCTGGGGTATTGATACTTGCTGTCATGTACCTATTATCGATACAATATATTTTGTACCCAATATAGATACATGTAATGTGTAACTATTCCTGAAATCAGAACTAAGTCTTCACTTTCTAACGAGAAAATATAAGGTGCATAAAGATGGGGTTTTCAAATCTACTTAGCTCTGCACTTACTGCAGTTGCTACATTCTCTGGTAATCCAGATGTTCAACAAGTTGCTAACTCAGCCAATGAGTTGGTGGTTTCTTATCAGGCTCAGCAACAACAGGAAATGGCTCAACGAATCATGAGTTCACCTGATGGCATTATCCCTGTAACTGAAAAAGGGAAAACAGTATGGCGGGCTTTGAAATACAACGCTGCTGGAGAAATTACTGGCTTCGCTGACTTTAATACTAAGGAAGAATATTTAGTATTGAAGCAACAGGAACTTCGTGCTCAACAAGCATTGGAGCAACAAAGGAAAGCTGAACAAGCTACCCAACGTCAGTATACGACTCAAACCAAGCGTGCAGGTGATGTTTCAATTGCTGATATTGATGCATACGGGCAAATGCTTGGCACCATGCAACAGGCTTCTATGGGTGCTCTGATGAACTGTTCTCAATATGTTGAAGCTTCTCCCCAATGGAATGCATGCGCACAGCGTGAAGTACAAAAGGTAGAACAGCGCAGATAGCTCATCACAGACTAACTTTCATTTATCTATAAGGAAGAACACTCATGAAGACCTTCAAAATGGTTCGGCTACTCACTTGTGGCTTATTTAGTTTATTGATGTGCTCTGTTGCAACGGCGAAAACTGAAAAAATCACTTTAAAGCAAAATATCGGTTTCGGTGAAGAAGCTGTGATATTCAACACGACTAAGGGAGAAGTCATCCTCAATATGTATGCTCTTCCTGAAAGAGTGGCTAAACAGATTAAACCATTTAAAAAGGGTCAATGTCTGGAAGTCCAATCTAAACATGGTTTCTTTCAGGACACGGGAGACGGTCAATACATTCAAAGTATTCGACCATGCAAACGGACTCAATCTAAAGCAAAGTAAGCTGAACGACCAGATGAGAGAATCACCTTAATTCAAAAATTCTTTTCGAGAATACCAATGAAAAAATTATTACTTGTTTCACTACTTACTTTTACTAGCTTTGCACATGCAGCACCGAATGTATGGCAATCAAGCTATGCTCAAGGCTTTATTGAATATTCTATTCAAGATACCAAGGGCAATACACTTTGGGTTGTCTGTAATGATGGTGCAGGTGATGATTATGATCATTCTGCACATCTACAAACCAAGAAAAATCGGTATGAGAATACTGACTCTAAATACCCTTTATCTTTCTTATTGGATGGCAAAACCTCTGTTTCCCCTGCGGGTTCAACCAAATGGCGAAATGGAGCAAATGCTTGGTATGATTTTTCTCACGGCATTGCTAAGGCCAAGAAAATTGATGTCTTCGTGAACAATAAGAAGGTAACAACCTTCACTCCTAATCCGCACAGCATTAAAACTGTAGCGAAAGACATAGCATCATGTAAGGCCATGTTCTAAATATATCTCCTCTCAACTTATCAGTCCCGATGATCTTCACAGGTCATCGGGATTTTTTTATTTCTAAGGAATTTCAACATGCAACAACGTGTATTCGACAAAGTGAATCAAACCCTCATCAAGACCTTTATTTGCAACAAGCTTTCTGATCGCTCTAAAGGTCAATTGCATTATCAACTTTGGCAAGACAATGATGATTTATCTCTAGGTATTGCTTTAAGCCACAATGAATCATCAGGTGGATTTAGCTCTGAACTGATCAAGGTGGATGACATCCTTAAAACGATAAAGGTGTTATTACAGTCAGGAAAGCCATTTCATGCAACTGCATTGAAGGGGTTATTTATTGGGAAATCAGTCAACAACTATAGTTTCTTGGGTGCTGCTTTAGTTGATCAACAAGTTATTCGCTTACATCCTCAAACAGCCCGCTTACTGGAGGTGATCGAAGAATACGAATTATGGCCTCTTCGCCTTGAAGAAATAGTGGGTAAAACTGATGTTCAAGAAACGATAGAAACCAAGATTCCTACCAAACGTGGACCGAAACCTAAGAATCAATCTATCGAAGCCGAACTTGAGGAACAAGCGCATGATGAAGTGCATTAAAACCAAAGATGATTTACTGCATCTGTATAATGAAGCGATTAAAGATAGTATCTCTAACCACATGCTGACTTTAGAGCAGCAATATGATGAACCTTATCAAGCCACCCTTCATGGGTGGTTTATTATTTGTGACAATGAATCTGATTTATCAGAACCACTTGCCCATCTGACCTTTAGCCTTAGTGAAAAACTTCACTTAGGTGAGGTGGAGTATGTTGATAAGAAAGAGGAGTGGTACGAGATCTATGTATTGCTCAATGACAATGAGGGTATATTAATCTATGTTCCTAATGACATATTACTCAATTATTCTTTGACTGCGATCTAAAGCTGCTTACAGCACCCTTTCCTACCAAACCTCTTTCTAATTTTTATCTAAGGCTATTTTATGACAAGGCATATCTTATTCGCTTTGGGACAAGTCGTGGCTACTAAAAATGCACTAGAGCTCATGAATCAGCACGATATTCCCCCTTTGGATTTACTCCATCGTCATCAACATGGTGACTGGGGTGATTTAAATAAAGCTGACCAAGAAGCAAACAAACAGGCTCTAATTGAGGATCATCGAATTTTCTCAAGCTACGATTTTGGTAATGAAAAAGTCTGGGTGATTACCGAAGCTGATCGATCTATCACCACAATTTTACTCCCCATAGATTACTGACCTGACCAAAAAACCGTAAATAGACCGTATAGCAAAATGAGCTATACGGTATCTTTTTTCTTTTTGAACACACTCAACAGATGATAGCTTTTTTTGATTTACTGCTCCTCTCTCTACTAGTCTGTGGGTCCGATTTTGATCAAAAAAGAATCATTCGATATAAAAATTCACCCCCAAAAATAGTTGAAAAATACACAAAAAACAGGGTAAAAAGTAGCTGACATTTATCAGGTCATTTTGGTAATTTTCACCTCTTCCTCCTGAATATCCTTTTCGAATCATCCATTCCCCATTTCGGCAAGGACTTATAGGGAGAAAGCTATTTTTACCATTTGGTAAAAAATAAATAATTAATTAATTACAATAACTTATGGTTTTTTAAAATATCTCACCAGCACAACCCGATGACATATACACACCGATCAAAATACACGTAAATATGCTCTTAAAATACATAATTTAGCCGAATCCCTCCCTATTGCATCCAAATAAATCTTCTCATAAGATGCCTCCACATTGAGTTTAAGACCACTATTTAATCACTATATTTATGGAGATTTATCATGGATCAATCAGATCTTTGCACATTAGGTCACGTTACGAATTTTTTTAAATTTGATAAGCAAAATTGTGTAGCCCATTATCGTGATCCGGCCCTAACAATTCCCGTAAATTCGAGCGAATATTCAATCGCAACGTATTATGCAGATTTCCGCGGACGCTCTAAGAGTGAAATAAACAAAATTAGTCCAGACTTTTTGGAACAAGTTTCAAAAAAAGAACTCTGTGTTTTCAAATTAGAGGAAATGCTCAAAGGGATGGCTAGACTTAATCAAAATGATTTCTGTATGTCTATTCCACCTATTTTAGATCCTAAAAACCGAATCCTAAAAAATTGCCCAATCCTTTTTACTAAGAAAGATATCGAAAAAGGGCAATTTGAATTTTTCTGCCATGTTTATAGAGCAAGAGCAGCTATTATCGTTTCATCACTCAAAAAACAGGGAAATTTAGATAATGCACTTATAGGTGTATATTCCATTGAATACGAGGCTAAAATTAAAGGTCTTGTGATAATTCGTCTTCTTGATTTGGAGCACTATAACGGTAACTCTAAGCAGATATTAAACATTAATGAAATGCTTCCCCTAAAGAGCTTTCAAGAATTCAATCCAGAATCAGCGAGTTGGCCTAATTATTTACTCTGAATTATTAAATTAGTAGTCTTGAGCAAATAGCAAAAGACAAAACTCTTTAGAATTGAACTACTCACAAAAGTTTCGTACAGGCAAACTTTTAAGCTAATTGATATACCTCATTATGATGTTATCTCCAGCATAACGTAGTGAATGCTGAGTATTTGGGAATCCCGTCCGGAAGGGATACCAAGACATTGACCGTAATCTAATTCGATTACAGTCAGATATTTTTTTATAGAAGAAACTCTCGTAACTATCCCCCTTCAAATTTATGACCTTTATTACGGGTCAGGGATTCTTACGCCTTTTAAAGCTATAAGGAGTCAGATATGTCAACAAATTCCCCGATGGACATCCCAACAATACGATGCCCTAAAGATAAAAGGGTGTATAGCTATGCGTGTTTAAATACTTTTTTAGGCACATATTCTTTTTTTGATTGTTAAATCAAGAGGATCAAGAATATGGCCAACTCATCTATTAAGGCTTCAAGTAAAGCCCCTACTCTTATTGACTTTGAATCTGGTAAAGAATTTGATATTCGCAAGTATCGTCCAGACCTCAAGGTAACTGGATTACGCTTTGTGATTACGGCACAGCATGTCCGTACTCTAGCTCGCTTAACCTTTCAAGGTAAGAAAATCTCAAAAAGTTTAGGTACATTTTCTCATGCTGATTTTGACCAAAACTTAGAGAAACTACTCTCTCAGATGCAGGGATTTCATCAACGAATCGCTCAAGGCCTAGCACCATTCGATGATGTGGTAAAACCTGCAAATACATTGCGTGAGTTTGCTTTATCGATCTATATGCCAAGTGCTGAGATGCGTAAAAAATCCTATAAGGATGATGAAGCAAAATTACGAATGCATATTTTGCCAGTCATTGGAGATTATCCATTTGAGGATATCAATGCTGGAATGCTCAATAAGCTATTGACCGAGTTACGTTCAAAGGGCTTAACCAATGCCTCAATCAATCGGGTTCGGGCGCTACTCTCGGTCATGTTTAATATGGCAATTAATCATGACTTGATACAGGTTAACCCTGTAAGCAAGGTGCCTAAGTTTAAGGAAAACAATCAGATTGAGCGTTATCTCAATGCTCAAGAGATCAAGCGTTTAATGGATGTGTTGAATTCACCGCATCAGCATGGCATAGACAACTTGATTATTGTCGCTATCGTCAAGTTTTTACTACTTACGGGAGTCCGAAAGCGTGAAGCAATGGACATGAAGTGGACTGATGTTGATCTCACTACAGGTGTATGGCTTCTAGGTGAAAACAAGTCTGGTAAGGCTCGACGTATTACGTTGAATCAGGATGCACTTGCAATACTGCATTCCTTACCACGACAACATGCATTTATTTTTGCGAACCCGATGACAGGTCAACCGTTTAACGACATGCGAAAGACCTTTCAACGCATCATGAAAGCTGCTTCGATTCGGAATATTCGAATCCATGACTTACGGCATAACTTTGCAAGCATTGCTGTGAATAGTGGTCAAAGCCTGTATGTCGTACAACATTTATTGGGTCATGCATCACCACAGACTACCCAACGCTATGCACATTTGCAGTCCAGCACCTTAAAACAAGCCTCAGAGGATGTTGCTGCTGCCATTCGTGCTCAAAGTAGTCATGCAGCCTAACTAGAAACGTATTAACAAAATTAGAACTGGGTGTAAGCAATTACATCCAAGGAGCCTACTCATGTCTAAAATAAGTACTTTGACCCTAAAAAAAGGGCAATATTTAAGTAATTTATCACTGCCTGTTCAAAAAAATAAGTTCACCCTTATTCAAGCGGGTACTGGGGTTGGTAAGACGACAACCATTATGGAGGATTATCCGAAGCAGCACCCCATCATTGTTATGCTTGTGCCATCAGTTCTGAAAGTGAAAGAGCTAGAGACAACTTATGGAGATGTTTCTGGTTCCATTCAATATCGCTTTTATTACGACAAAAAAAGTCCGACTGAAGATGAACTCAGTCAACAGAATGGACTTGTTGTCGTTGCAACTTACGACAAAATGGAAGCAATTGTGAGTAAGTTATCTATTGCTCAACGTAAGAGTACGTTATTGGTGGTTGATGAATGTCATAAGCTCTATGCAGCAGGAAGTTATCGGGATGATGCCATTAACTCTATTATTTTTCGGATTAATCATAAGAAAGGATTCAGAACTGTCCTCTTTCTAACAGCGACTTTCACTGATCATTGTTGGGAAACTCTAAAACTACCTCTGGATTACATCTATAAGGTTGATCTTGAAGAAGTCGGCCTTAAGCGGTCTCTAGAAATGTTATTGATTGATAAAGGCAATCAATTTAGTTTCATTCCTTTTGTTATTGAACGCCTCAAGAAAATGCAGGAACAAGGTACACGGAAGAAAATTATTATACGTCTTAACCACCGTACCAAATGTGAACGTGTTGCAGCACTGTTGGAGAGATTTCACAACGCTCATACTTTAACTATTCATAGCAAGAATAAAGATACGACTGAGGTCCAGAACTTTTTTACGGCTCAAAAAATCCCGAGTGATGTAGACGTTGTATTTTGTACTTCAATTATGGATGAAGCAGTCAACATCAACAATTTAAATGATGAGCTAGATTCTGTTTTTGTGATTGGAACAGATGCTCACCCAGAGGAATTAGTCCAGTTTCTTGGTCGTTTACGTAAAACAGCAGTACCTTGTTTTATGGTGAACCATACAGGTATTGAACTTAACCATATCGTAGATATGCATGCGTTAAAGCAAAAGAAATTAGAGAAGAATGAGCGGTTTATTAATCGTTTAACCGAAATTGCTAATCTTTTGTCAGAACTTATGGACGACTATGATTTGGATATAGAGGAAGTAGGAGAAGAGGTTAAAAGTATCTATAAACGTGTCACATATCTGAATGAGACATTTAACGAATTATCAGGAGCTAAGCTGTTTGCAGTGCATTGTGGCAAAGCTGTTCATAATATCGCCAGTATTGCTGCCAATTATTATCGTATGGATAAGTCCAATTGTTATTCTAACTTTTATCTTTTCAAAGAGCGTGTAACAGAGCTTTTGCCAACATGTACAGTGAAGCACCGTATTATTAACGATTGTACTTTGCCTAGCTATATTAAAGAGTTTTTAGACGAAGAGAAGAAAGCCAGTGATGACGCTTATAAGGCGAGTATTGTTCCAGCATTTGAAATTTTTTTAGAGGCCAAAAAAATCTCTTATGTAGAAATTGATTTGGAGGCTGAATTTGATGACATTAGTCCGATTATAGCTCAAAAAGCTGAAGTAGCAGGTCAAAGTACTGATAATACCAGTCAGGATAAAGAAGTTACTGACAATGTGAGCGAAAAGTCTGACGAGAAAACTCAAGTAGAAGAAAATGCTAAGCAACCTGAAAAAGAAAACAAACCCGCTAAGAGCGGCATAGCAGCGCTAAAACAGCAGGGAATCATCCCAAATAATAAAATGGACGATGACCAGAAGGCTAATGAAAAGCATAAAAAAGAGCCCCCTACATCATTCCAAAAGCTTAAAGAAAAGCTGAAGAAAGAGAAAATGCGGTCATCAACTGTCCCATGTCCTATTGAGAAGGATGCTAATGATCATTCAGACAATGAACGCACTATGCTCATTAAAAATGAAGCTGTTAAGGTACATAATGCAAATGCTGAAACAGAGGATGTTTTTGATGAGGATGATGACCAGAAGGCTAATGAAAAGCATAAAAAAGAGCCCCCTACATCATTCCAAAAGCTTAAAGAAAAGCTGAAGAAAGAGAGAATGCAGTCATCAACTATCCCGTGTCCTATTGAGAAGGGTGCTAACGATCAATCAGACAATAAACGTACTATGGTGATTGAAAATGAAGTAGTGAAGGTAGCAGATACAACTGGTGAACCAGTCGATGTTTTTGATGAGGATGATATCGAGGATTCTCAGGAAACTGAAAGTGCTGTCGAAGTGCATAATGAAGATGAGGACATGACTGATGAAGATATTATCGAAGAACCTTGTCATGAAAACCAAATAACAGAAGATGTTAGCGAGGAATCTGATCAAGGAGAAGAAATAGCTAATGATGCGACCGAGGAACCTTGTACAGAGGACAAAGTAACTGATGGTACTGCTGAAGAATCTAGTCAAAAAGATGAAGGAGCAGAAGAACCTAGTAATGAGAGTAAGGTAGCTGTCAACGTTGACGAAAAACCTAGTCAGGAGAGTGATCAAACAGATAATATTTCTAAAGGCTCTAGTCAAAAAAATGAAGGAACAAATGGTGCTTCAAAGAAAAAAAAGAAGAGTCAGGCTCACAATAGCTCGTTAAGGCTTAAAGATATTGGTACAAGTATTCTTCGTCGACAAGAAGAAGATGAGCAATTCATTGAGCAGCTTGTAGCTCAATATGATGTCCCCTCTCATGCAGTTACTGTAGAAATTCTACTGCAAATTGCACATCTGTCTACAGTGATTGGTAATCTAAACGATATCTACACAATCATTGAGAAAAAACAGTTTAGCACTGTTATGGGTATCGCTAGAGCTTATAAGTCAAATGTCGTCGTACATTATTTCATTAAGCGGTTTTATCGCTATTACCCAGAACGCTACTTAGATAACGGATTTCAATTAACTCCTAACGATGCAGCTGATTGGCTATTAAAGGGATTTAAACAGGTTCAGAAAGAGACTGCCATTCCTTTCAAGAAGGTAATAAAAGATAAACTTGTATCTGGAGTTAAAGTAGACTCTAAGACCAAAGAAGTCAGTATCGACCCAAGTAAAGCTGCAAACTTCTTCGCTAAATATTTTTCTGTGAATGACCGTAATGCTAAAAAACCTGCATCACGCTATTTAGAATTTACGGGAATTGCTTACGAAAATTATCAATTCCTTGCAATCGCTAAGTATCAGCAACCTTATTTAAAACCTCTAGAAGAGTTCCAATTAGGGGAGCGAATCTTTAACCCTGTTACAGGTGTTTTGATCTCAGGGCCTAAATCTCCGTTTAAGATTATCACTCCTTCTGATCAGCCAGACTATTTCGACGAAGTAGAGGATGAAGATGAAATCGAAGGTGAAGGTGAAGGTGAAGGTGAAGGTGAAGGATTAGATCAGGTAGCATAATGCTTGATTCGATCTGTTTAGGAAGTGTCAGGGTCATCTATTTGATGACCCTGACCTTTTTCCTACATCTAAGCATCTTGCTAGTCTACTCCAGTGTTGCTCACTAGCAGCGCTGTTAGTTGTAGCAAAAAAGATGATGTAGGAGTGAGGGGGAAAATTTGAGCCTTTCCTTTTTGCTGAGTTTTTTGTTTATTTTCTTCGGCTTTATCCACTGATGAGGTGGTATTTTGCTTTTTTTACTATTTTTTTCTTTGGCGCACGATCCATACCCTCCCCCAGAGGAGAGAAGAATAATCCTGTTTTCTTCTACTTTAAGCCCTTTTCACAAATTAATGGGCATCTTTGTGAAGTGTTATCCTTAAAGGGACTATTAATGTTCTATATCAAAAATATTATTAGTAAGAGAAAAGCATACATACATTTAATACAATATTAGAGTGGAATCTCTCTATATAAATTAACGTTTAGGATAAGATCGCTTGTGTTTACACACATGCTCCCAAGCACCTAAACGATAGCGTTTATAAGCTCGTACATTGACTAATTTCTTGGTCATGTCTTAACTCCCTATCTAATTACGTTAGTTAAAGGAACTAACACCCATTTAAGCCCTTGCTTTGTTATGGGGAAGATTTAGAGAGATTCCATTGCATAATATACATTAAATATATATATTTTCAACTCATTGTTTTAACAAGATATAAGATTACTTATGCATATAAACAGCCTTAAAATAAACAACTTCAAAGGATTCTCTGAAGAGAGTAATTTTTTAACTTTTAATATTCCAAATGGTGAAAAAGGAAGTGGTCTAAATATTTTTATTGGAGAAAATAACAGCGGGAAATCCACCGTATTAGAGGCTATTGATTTCATTAGAAATAGTACCAAAAAGAACTTGGAAATAATTCATCATAAAAAGATAACTGGAGATTTCGCAGAAGAAGCTACAGTTGAATTAGAATTCACTGGAGCCGTAATTAATATCATCGAAACCTTTGCCCAAGAGAATAAAGCAGAACCATTCAAACAAGTAGTCTATCAATGTACTGAAGGAAAATCTTATTTCAAAATTTCAAGATCAACCTCTGATATTAGAACACTCAAAACATTCAATAAAGATAGCGGTATATTCACTAATACTGGTGGACTTGATGGAACAATAAAAAAGCTCTTTGAAACTAATTTTATCTGGGCTGATACTAATCCTAATGATGAAGCTTCTTTCGGAACATCAACCTTATGCGGAACACTACTAAAGGAAATCGCAGCAGAACACACCAAAACTGAAGAGTTTATTGATTTTTCAAAGAAATTTAATGATGTATTTAACTCTCATTCCTCAGAACTACGAAAGAAGATTTCTAAAATTGAAAACAGATTGAATTCTATTTTTACTAATCAGTTTGGTAGTGCCTCTTTAAATTTCCAATTTGATTTCCCTAAAATTGAATCTTTTTTTAAAGGATCATCCATACACATTAATGATGGAATAGAAGTAAGAATGGATGAGAAGGGTAATGGAATGCAGCGTTCTGTTGCTTTAGCTTTACTTCAAATTTATGCAGAAGAAATTGCATTCGATCAAGATAAACAATCAACCAGACCATTCTATTTATTCATTGATGAACCAGAAATATGTTTGCACCCAATGGGACAAATGAAGTTATGTGAAGCACTTATGGAGTTATCCAAGCATAAACAGATATTCGTCACAACACATTCTCCTTATTTTCTTAACTCACCATCATTAAAGAATGTGGGAATTTTTATATTTAAAAAAGAGGACCATAAAAATATAATCTCAAAAGCTAATATGGATTATTTATTCCCATGGAGCCCTACATGGGGAGAGATTAACTATAAAGCTTATAATTTGCCAACCGTTGATTTACATAATGAGTTATATGGGTATTTACAGGAAAAGTCCCAAAGCTATTCAGAAAATACATTTGAGTCATGGTTAAATAGTCAAGGATGCCCAACGAGTAAAACATGGATTCGAGATAGAAATGGAACAGCTTTACCACCTAAATCTGTAACATTAATGACTTTTATTAGAAATCATATTCACCATCCCGAAAATACTTTCATGCATTCTAATACCTTTGATTCAAGTGATTTAGCGACATCAATACAAGAAATGATCAAAATTATTAAAACTAATGGGTTTTAAAGACTATAGGACTATTCTGATGCCTAACTAATGAAAGAGGTAACATACAGTTTCATTTCATCTAATCACTT
Organism: Acinetobacter sp. 148; assembly: GCF_031196675.1. Lineage (NCBI taxonomy): Bacteria > Pseudomonadati > Pseudomonadota > Gammaproteobacteria > Moraxellales > Moraxellaceae > Acinetobacter > Acinetobacter sp. 148. The sequence continues at coordinate 25,969 of NZ_JAVIMT010000067.1, forward strand.
CTTCAACATTTGATTTTCTTGGAATTGCCATTCAGTCTTGATTGTATATGTCAGGTCATCTATTTGATGGCCCTGACCTTTTTCCTACATCTAAGCATCTGGCTAGTGTCTAGTCTAGTGATGCTCACTAGCAGCGCTGTTAGCTGTAGCAAAAAAGATGATGTAGGAGTGAGGGGGGAAATCTGAGCCTTTTCTTTTTGCTGAGTTTTTTGTTTGTTTTCTTCGGCTTTATCCGTTGGCAAGGTGGTGTTTTGTTTTTTTATTATTTTTTCTGTGAAGCACCATTACCCCTCCCAAAATGCAAGTGGTATGGGTTATCTGTCAATTTCAATTCTGCCTTTAGTTTTTAAGGTACAAATACATCTTTCATATAACGAATTAGTTACTTTCAGTATGATAGCAGCAAACCAACAATGTCAGAAAGAATACTAGAATTACTATCTCTTTGGTTTTTGATTTATTTTGACTTGTTATTCTGCATAAAACTAAAATAGCTAAAATAATAAGAAAAAATAATGCCAGCTCCTTAGTGAAGCTAACATTATTCCATGCTCTATATTTGCTGAACTTTGATCCTAGACAGTATCGTGG
>NZ_JAVIMT010000006.1:0-70703 GCF_031196675.1 Acinetobacter sp. 148
AAAAGTGTCAACACACCCTATCCATTTCGCTCAATTTTTATAATAAAACCGAATTCGCTAAATATATGATGAAATCTGGTTTTTTGAGCTGGAAAATCACTAGATGTTGTTACCACATGTAATAACATCAGATTTTTAATGATTTTTTAGTGTACAATAAATTTCATTTTGCGTTTTTATTATTCAAGTTGCGCAATACAACTTGTTTCTCGCTTTATTTTTCTAATTTGGTCGGGTTTTCAGAATATAAGCTTTGGAAATCTCTTTGAATTCCTATCTATTCTGAAATGAAAATTTCACCTTTAGGCTTCGGTCTAAATTATATATGGATACGAGTGTGCTACCGATAATTATCTTATTACCGTTAATATTAGGCACCACCCTTGTTTCATTGCTTCAACGGTTTTCACGTGGAGTAACGGCTTTAGGGGCGATCGGAGTCAGTTTAACCAGTTTTGGTTTATTACTGACTCAGGCTAAAACTGTGCTTGGTGGTGCAAGCATTCAACAAAGTTGGGATTGGTTACCACAATTAGGAATTAATCTGAGCTTTAGACTTGATGCCCTTGGTTTATTATTTTCTCTTCTTATTACCGGTATCGGTACACTCATTTATATTTATGCCTATTATTATTTAGGCCCTAAAAATTCATTAAGTAAATTATATTTATTACTCATGCTGTTTATGGCAGCAATGCTCGGTATTTCTCTTTCTAACAATTTAATTATTTTATTAGTCTTTTGGGAACTTACCAGTATTTCATCCTTCCTATTAGTCGGTTACTGGAGTCATTACGAAGCTGCTCAACGTGGCTCGCGTATGGCACTTACCATTACAGGTATGGGTGGACTCGCCATGCTAGGTGGATTTGTCTTATTAGGACAAATCACAGGAACCTACGAAATTAATGATATTGTCGGAATGAAAGACCTCATTCAAAGTCACTATCTGTTTGTTCCGACGCTTTTGCTTATTTTACTGGGTGCATTTACTAAAAGTGCTCAGTTCCCGTTCCATTTTTGGTTACCCAATGCAATGGCAGCGCCCACTCCCGTGTCGGCCTATTTGCACTCTGCCACCATGGTAAAAGCTGGGATTTTCTTATTAGCTCGTCTTGCACCTATTTTCATTGGCGCTGCGCTTTATCACAACATTGTCACGTTTGTCGGCCTATTTACACTTTGTATGGCCGCATGCTTCGCAATTTTTAAAGAAGATCTAAAAGGGCTACTAGCCTATTCTACAATTAGTCATTTAGGTCTTATCGTTTGCCTGCTTGGTATTGGTTCACCTTTGGCTGTTGCTGCGGCAATTTTCCATATTATTAACCACGCCACCTTTAAAGCTGCCCTGTTTATGATTGCCGGGATCATTGACCATGAAACAGGTACACGTGATCTTAGAAAGTTAAGTGGGATTTGGCAACTATTACCATTTACCGCAACACTGACTATGATTACAGCGGCATCCATGGCAGGTGTTCCTCTCACTAATGGCTTTATTTCTAAAGAAATGTTCTTTACCGAGCTATTAGCGAGCCTTTCAGGATCAACTGTTATCTTTGCCAGTATTATTGCAACGCTTGCCGGTATTTTTGCAGTCAGCTATTCAATTCGCTTAGTACACGGCGTATTTTTTGATGGCCCCATAGGTAAACAAGTTCCAAATAAAAATGCCCATGAGCCACCTATCGGCATGCGAGCACCAGCTATATTGCTTGCGACATTATGTATTTTGGTCGGTATTTTCCCTGCCCTACTGGTCGAGCCTCTAGTTAACAGTGTGACACGTGCAAGTCTTATGCAACCTGATTTTGCAGGTACTCATCTTGCAATTTGGCATGGATTTAATGCGCCATTAATCATGAGTATTATTGCTCTGGTTGGCGGTACGCTTTTCTATTTTGCCCTAGCAAAAGATGGCATGATTCGTAAGATCGACCTTGACCCACGTTTAGGGCGCTTACAAGGCCGTATTTTATTTGACTTATTCTTAAAGCATTTATTATTAACAAGCCGAAAAATTAAACAAAAAACCGAAAATGGTTCTTTGCAAAGTTACCTGTTCTTAATCATTGCTTTTAGCATCGTCATGGTTACTCTGCCTTTGTTCAATCAGGGCCTTACCACAGGTACACGTGAGCTGACTCACGCACCATGGATTGCAGTAGTTCTTTGGCTGACCTTATTCTCAGGTTGCTGGATGATGCTTTGGTTCCACCATGAACGTATTAAGGCTGTACTCATTAGCGGTGCAATTGGTCTTGTGGTTACCATGGTATTTGTCACCATGTCGGCGCCTGACTTAGCACTCACTCAAATTACGGTAGATGTAGTTACGACTGTTCTGTTGTTGATGAGCTTATCGTTACTCCCACAACTTACACCATATGAATCTCGTCGCTCAAGACGTTGGAGAGATGCTGCGTTAGCAATTATTGGCGGTTTAGGAATTGGTTGGATTACATGGCTTATTTTAACGCGTGATCATAATTCGATTTCATGGTTCTTTGCTCAGCAATCCTTACCACTTGGCGGCGGTTCAAACATTGTAAATGTTATTTTGGTGGACTTCCGTGGCTTTGATACCTTTGGTGAAATTACAGTACTAGGCATTGCTGCGATTGGTGCGCTATGCCTGATGGATGGCATGCGTGTACATGGCACCACCATGACACAAGGCCTCACCTACCGCTTTAACCCATCTCCGCTCATGTTCCGTATTACGGCCTCTTGGGTGTTACCTTTAGCATTGGTCGTAAGTGTCTATATCTTTATGCGTGGGCACAACTACCCGGGTGGTGGCTTTATTGCAGGTCTAATTACCTCAATGGCACTGATTATTCAGTACATTGCTTTAGGTCAAGATCAAGCAGAACAAATGTTAAAAGCCCAATCCGGTCGTCTTTACGAAATCTGGATTGGCTCTGGATTAACAATTGCAGGCCTTACTGGCATTGCCGCATGGTTCTGGGCACGTCCATTCTTAACCAGTGCGCACGTCTATGTTGAATTACCAGTTTTAGGTAAGTTACATCTGGCTTCAGCAGCGAGCTTTGATCTGGGTGTGTATATCACCGTAGTAGGCGCTACCATGCTACTCATTTCTGTATTAGGGGACTCTCGCCACTCGAGTATGTCTGGTCCTGTACCTCATGGGGAGAAATCATCATGATCAGTTTAGAATTCTTACTGGCCTCTGCCATTGGGCTACTTGTTGCGACAGGCATTTATCTAATTTTACGTGCGCGTACCTTCCCTGTTGTGTTGGGCTTAGCAGTGCTGGGCTATGCGGTTAACTTATTTTTGTTTGCGATGGGTCGTTTGCAAGTCAGCTCACCAGCCATCCTAACCGAAACCACCAATATTACAGATCCACTTCCACAAGCACTTGTTTTAACAGCAATCGTGATCGGTTTTGCCACTACCGCTTTTATTGTGCAACTCGCATTACGTAGCCGTTATGAATCCGGTAGTGACCATGTTGATGCTAAAGAAGATATTTCTCCAACATACGACCCACGTGAGGATGAGCCGTGATGTTTGATTTTTTATCTTTTTGGCAAGCTAATACACCAATTTTCAGTATCCTCATCCCGGCATTTACTGGTTTTATCCTATTGCTTCTAGGTAACCCTGGCGCTGGTGCATTAAAAGAAGATTGGCGACAACCTTGGCGCCGTGGCATTAGTTTGATCTCAGCAATAGCTGGGTTAATCACTGCTGTTAGTTATCTGCTTGTTGCAAACACTGGCCAAATTACGGTTTATCAGTTGAGCGAGTGGTCAGCTCCCTTTGGTATTGTGCTGGTACTCGACCGCCTTTCAGCTTTTATGCTGGTTTTAACTTATGCCTTAGCAGTTCCAGTTTTATGGTATGCCAGTGAAAACTGGGATACGAGAGGTCGCTATTTCCACGCCATATTCCATTTTCTTTTAATGGGGCTATGTGGCGCATTTCTCACAGGCGACTTATTTAACCTGTTCGTTTTCTTTGAAATCTTGCTCATGGCATCCTACGTCCTCTTATTACATGGACAAGGAAAACCGAGATTTCAGCTTGGTGTGCACTACGTCATTATCAACCTTTTAGCCTCTGCCCTGTTCTTAATTGGTCTTGGCATGATCTATGGCAGTGTAGGTAGCCTCAATATGGCTGACGTTTCACGTTTGCTACCGACTTTAGATGCAGATCAACATAAATTAGCAGTTGCAGGTGCCTTACTCTTATTTGTCGTGTTTGGTATTAAAGCGGCCATGCTACCAGTTGGTTTTTGGCTACCAAAAACTTATGCCGTGGCAAGTACACCTGTCGCAGCAATTTTTACCATTATGACCAAAGTGGGGATCTATGCCATTTTGCGTGTCAATGGAACTGTATTTAATGATGTACTCAGCCAAGAAATCTTTAAAAGCTGGTTACTTCCAATTGGTTTAGTGACTTCTTTATATGGCGTGATTGGCGCAATTGGTGCAGATCGCCTCAGACGTTTTATTGGCTTTATGGTGCTGTCTTCAATTGGTACTTTATTGATTGCAATTGCCATGTCAAACACGCAAGCGTGGTCTGGAGCATTATTCTATTTAGTCCACAGTACATTAATTGGTGCAGCATTTTACCTGTTCTGTGGCTGGATGACTTCACAGCGCGGTGATTTTAAAGACCATTTAAAGATTGCACCAAGAATTAAACAAGAAAAAGCAGCCATGCTGACCTATTTCCTGATTGCCATGATGCTCGCAGGCTTACCACCTTTTAGTGGCTTCTTTGGGAAAGTATTTATTTTGCAGGCTACTGTTGAAACTGCATATCAAGGCTGGGTTATTGGTATTGTTCTTTTGGTGAGCCTATTAAGCATTATTGCATTAACACGTGTCGGCTTTATTTTATTCTGGCGTGCATCACCACCAGAAGAAGACCCGATCAATCCTGCTTATATTATTTATCGTGCTTTACCTGAAAAAGCACCGCCACGTAACGATACAGTCATCTATATCTTGCTTGCCGGTTTAGTGGCTTATGTAGCATTTGCTTCACCTGTATTGCATTACACCACAAATACCGCTCAGCAAATTCAAGATCATGCCCTGTATCAGCAATCTATTCTTAAAACTGATCAAAATGGCGAAGTTATTAGTGTTCAGCCATATGACTCAACTTATTTACCAGAAACAAAATATGGTGGTGAGGTTGAAGATCATAATGCCTATCTTATTCCTGACATTATTTCAAAAGATACTTTCAACGGTGAGCATATTTCTGAATATAAACACCGCCAAATTCAGCAGCAAGAAAAATTGCAAACCCCAACCATTGCTGATGAAAGTCAACTGAAACCTATGGAGCCATAACAATGCAGCTATCTAAATTGCTTGACCGCTGGTTTCCGCATCCATTTGTTTCTTTTTTGATTATCATCTTCTGGTTAATGCTCGCGCATAGTCTTGATGCGAGCGACCTGCTTATGGCTGTAATTTTGGGGCTTGTTATTCCCCGTCTAGTTCGTCCTTTTATTACCAGAACCCCGCATATCCATTGGAAACCTGCCATAAAACTGTGTTTTGTTGTCTTGTGGGACATTATTATTTCCAATTTTCGGGTTGCTAAACTGGTATTAGGGTCACCGAAAAAATTACATCCTAAATGGTACCGTGTTCCATTAGAAACAGAACATGAACAAGTAAACTCTTTACTGGCAATGATTATTACCACAACGCCTGGCACGGTCTCTGCCGGTATTGATCAAGAGCGTGGTGATATTTTGGTCCACTCTCTTAGCACAGAAAATACTGAAAGTGATGTGCAAGACATCAAACAACGCTATGAGGCTCCACTCATGGAAATTTTTGATGTGAAAAGCAAATCGGAGGACAACGCATGACCATCCTACCTTATGCTCTTGGCATTAGCTTGATTGCTATCACAATCTCTATGTTGCTTTGCCTTTTTCGAATGGTGATGGGGCCATCTATTGTCGACCGCCTACTAGCGCTTGATACCCTATTTTTAAATGCGACCTGTCTCATTATTGTGTTAGGCATTTATTGGACAACCACCTCTTTATTCGAAGGGGCGTTGTTAGTCGCTATGCTAGGGTTTGTTTCAACGGCTGCTTTAGCTCGTTATTTTACAACCGGTCATGTAATCGATTAGGGGAAGGTCAAAATGCAAATTACAATAGAAATTATTGTTTCGATCTTTCTGGTTTTCGGTGCTTTTTTTATGTTAGTCGGATCTATCGGTATGGTACGTCTACCCGATTTATTCATGCGACTACATGCACCTACCAAGTCGAGTACATTAGGCTTAGGTAGCTTTTTAATTGCTTCAATGATCTTTTTTGCTTTTCAAGGCCGATTTGGCTTTGCCGAGTTACTTATTACACTGTTGGCTTTTATTACTGCACCTGTATCAGCCAACTTAATTGCTCAAGCCGCGCTACATTTACGTTTACGCTCATTGAGTGGTGAAGTTCCTGAAGCTATTGAACGTCCTCTACCGTGGGATCGTTATAAAATTGGGCAACGTTTTTCACAAAACAAACCACCCATGGAACCTCCTCAAGAATAAAAACTTGAACACATAAAAAAGCCACCCCAAGGTGGCTTTTTTATTTTGAGTTTTCATTACTCTTCGTCATCTGACTCACGTTTCGGTAAATCTTGTACCGCTTTTTCGATAAGACCAAACATATAGTTACCATATGCATTAGTTTTATCGTAATGGAAACGCAAGCGAGGCGTGATGCGCGTTTTAATACGACGACTCAACTCCTGACGTAAAAAACCAGATGCTTTATTCAAAATATCTAGTGTTTCACGGTGAGCCACTTCGTTTTGGTCATCGCTTAATTCACGACCCATCACGGTCACATAGACATCGGCATAACCTAAGTCCGGACTGACTTTAACGCCTGAGATGGTCACAAGACCACCCAGACGCGGATCTTTCAACTCCTGACGGATAAGTTCAGAAAGCTCGCGCTGTACTGAATCCGCCATTCGCTTTAAGCGTTGTCCACCCGCCATTAAAGACTCCGTTTAACCATTTGAACATCATAAACCTCAATCTTATCAAGAGGTTTGATGTCGTTATAACCTTTCACGGCAAGACCACATTCCATACCGGCACGAACTTCATCAACGACATCTTTATAACGACGTAATGATTCAAGTTCACCTTGGAAAATCACAACATCATCACGTAAGACACGGATTGGTTTGTTACGGTGAATCACGCCTTCCATAACCATACAGCCCGCAGCAGCACCAAACTTACTAGAACGGAACACTTCACGTACTTGAGCAACACCCAAGATAGTTTCACGGTGTTCAGGAGCAAGTTTACCGCTCATGGCATCTTTTACATCATCAATCAATTCATAGATGATGCTGTAGTAACGAATATCGATACCGTCTTGGTCACTCTTCTGACGAGCAGCTGTATCAGCACGAACGTTGAAGCCTAACAATACAGCTTCTGAAGACTCGGCAAGAATTACGTCAGACTCAGTGATCGCACCAACACCAGAACTAATTACGCGAACTTTTACTTCATCAGTAGAGAGTTCATGTAATGCAGCATTCAATGCTTCTAAAGTACCACGAACATCTGTTCTTAAAACAACATTCACTGTAGGAACGTCTTTTTTGCCCATAGATGCCATGATGTTTTCAAGACGCATTGCGCTTTGACGTTCGATACGTTTTTCACGTTCACGGTCTGCACGAGCATCAGCAACTTCACGTGCCTTCTTCTCGTCATTTACTACAAGAACTTCATCACCCGCCATTGGAGCTTCTGGTAGACCCAAAATTTCCACTGGAATAGATGGTCCTGCTGACTTAATCGGCTTACCGTTTTCATCAGACATCGCACGAACACGGCCATATGATGAACCAGCAAGAACAAGGTCACCAATATTTAATGTACCATTTTGAACAAGAATCGAAGTTACTGCACCACGGCCTTTATCCACACGTGCTTCAATAACAACACCTTGTGCAGCACCTTCAGCAGATGCTTTTAATTCCATCAATTCAGATTGAATCAGAATTAAATCAAGGAGTTCATCAATACCTTGGCCAGTATGTGCTGAAACCTTAGCAACCGGAACATCACCGCCCCATTCTTCTGGAACGATTTCTTTGGTTGTTAATTCATTTAACACACGGTCTGGATCAGCAGATTCTTTATCCATTTTGTTGATAGCAACAATAATTGGAGTTCCTGCTGCACGTGCATGGTCAATCGCTTCTGCAGTTTGCGGCATTACACCGTCATCTGCTGCAACAACCAATACCACGATATCCGTTGCTTTAGCACCACGTGCACGCATTGAAGTAAATGCTGCGTGTCCCGGTGTATCAAGGAATGTAATAATCCCTTTGTCTGTTTCAACGTGATATGCACCAATGTGCTGGGTAATACCACCTGCTTCACCTGCCGCCACTTTAGAACGACGGATACGGTCAAGTAATGATGTTTTACCATGGTCAACGTGACCCATGATTGTAACAACTGGAGGACGAGTAGTTTGTTCACCACGTGCTTCTTCAGCTGCTTCAAGTAAGTTATCTTCTGCTTGTGTATCAGAAACTAGAACAGGGTTATGACCCATTTCTTCTACAACAAGTGCAGCTGTATCTTGGTCAATTGTCTGGTTCTGGTTAACCAATTCACCCATTTTCATAAGTGTCTTGATAACTTCACGTACTTTAATCGCCATCTTTTGAGCAAGATCGGCAACAACAATGCTTGAACCGATTTCTACATCATAGACTTGCTTTTTAACTGGCTTTTCAAAACCATGCTTGTTCGCTTGGCTTGATTTTAAACCACGTTTGTTATGGTTAACGAAGCTTTGCTCTTCTTGACCACGACGACCGCCTTTCTTACCAGCGCGAGGGTTAGTTGTAGCACCACCACGTTTAATTTCACGGTCTTCTTGATTAAATGAATCTTCATAAGCTTGGCCAACAAGACCTGAAGCAAGAGGAGAATCATCAATCACACGAATAGTTGCAGTAGCATCATCATTTGAATATTTAGATGCCATCTTACGCATTTGTTCAAGCGTACGCTGCTGAGCTTCCTCAGCCGCTTTACGACGTGCAGCTTCTTCAGTTGCTTTCAACTGAGCTGTTTGTGCTTCACGCGCTTTCTTTTGCTCTAATGTTTCTGCTGGTTTTGGTGCAGGTTTTACTGTACCACCACCACGTTTTTTCACTACAACAGCAGCTTTAGGAGCTGACTGTGCAGCGCTATCTTGTTGATGAGCAGCACGCATTGCATCTAAAGTTGCTTTTGCTTTTTGCTCTGTTTGAAGACGCGCTTTTTGCTCTGCAGCTTCACGCGCTTGTTGTTCTGCACGGGCTTTAGCTTCTGCTTCTGCACGCGCTTTAGCTTCTGCTGCAATTTGTTCTGGGTTTGGTTTAGCAAAAACCTGTTTTTTACGTACTTCTACGTTAATAGTTTTTGCTTTACCCGAAGTACTTGCAACTTTAGCGGTACTGGTTGTTTTACGTTTCAACGCAATTTTTCCTGTGTTACCACTTTCCTGACCATGCACCTTTTTCAAATAATTGACTAAGGTGTCCTGTTGTTCAGTGGTAATAATGTCGTCTGCTGTACGTTGAGGCAAACCTGCTTCACGAGCCTGTTCTAGGAGCTTCTCAACAGGACGTCCTACGCTGAGAGCTAACTCTTTAATCGACTTGTCCGTCATATTTCATCTCCTAGTTAAACCATGATTCGCGAGCTTTCATGATCAATTGACCTGCTTTTTCATGACCAAGACCTTCAATATCAGAAATATCGTCAGTTGCTTGATCTGCCAAATCATCAACAGTAATAATACCGCGAGCGGCTAGCGAGTAAGCGATCTCAGAGGTCATGCCTTCCATATTGAGAAGGTCTGCACTCGGTTCTTGAATATTTTCTTGCTGTTTCAATGCATCAGTTAATGCAGCTTCTTTTGCACGACTTTGCAATAACTCAACTAACTCAGCGTCAAGTTCAATTTCGTCAAAAGTTTCAGCTGGCACATAAGCAATCTCTTCTAAAGAAGTGAAGCCCATCTCTACTAACGCCATTGCCAAGTCTTCTTCAATATCTAAACGTGATACGAACATGTCGAGATATTGCTGAGCTTCATTCTGCTGACGAGCACGATACTCTTCTTCAAGCATCATGTCGAGTTTGTAGCCAGTTAAATCAGAAGCTAAACGAACATTTTGACCTTGCGAACCAATCGCACGCGCCAATTGATCGTTAGTAGCAAAAATAATATCTGCACTTTTTGCATCTTCATCAAGCACAATGCCTGATACATCAGCTGGTTCTAATGCACTTGCGATGTATTGAGCTGGATCATCAGACCAAACTACAACATCAATACGCTCACCATTTAACTCTTGCTGTACCGCTTGGATACGTGTTCCACGCATACCAATACATGCACCAACAGGGTCAATACGGTGGTCGTTCGTTTTTACTGCAATTTTTGCACGAACACCTGGTTGACGTGCCGCAGCTTTAATTTCAATAATTTCTTCAGAAATTTCAGGAATTTCTTTCTTCATCAAAGCAATAAGCATTTCAGGCTTAGCGCGTGATAATAGAAGCTGAGCACCACGGCCTTCACGGTTTACACTATATAAAATAGCATTTACACGTTGTTTTGGACGAAGAATCTCTTTAGGAATCATTTCTTCACGAGCTAAATAAGCTTCAGCATTGTCACCTAAGTCAATGATGAAACCATCTTTAGTTTGCTTTTTCACTTCACCGTAAATTAGCTCGCCAACTTTTGATTCATAAGCATCAGCAACTAATGCACGCTCTGCTTCACGAATTTTTTGTACGATAACCTGTTTCGCAATCTGCGCAGCGATACGACCGAACTCAATCGATTCTACTTCAAGCTCACGAACGTCGCCAATTGACCATTTTGCAGGATCAACATCAGAAATTGCGTCTTGGCATGCTGGCATTTCATGATCTTCATCTGCCACAACAGTCCATTGACGGAAAGTACGGTAATCACCAGTTCTACGATCAATTTCTACACGAAGCTGAGCTTCTTCAGAATTGGTACCCTCGTAAAATTTTTTCTTCGTTGCAGCAACTAGAGCTTGTTCTAAAGCTTCGAAGATCGCTTCACGACTAACACCTTTTTCATTACTAACCGTTTCAACAACGGTAAGAATTTCGCGGCCCATAAGTCACCTACCGATTTCTTATATAATTTAAATAAATTTAATCTTGATAGATCAAGTTTGCTTTATCGATATTGTTGCTGTCGATATCAAGCACATGCTTTCCTTCAACTTCAACCTGAATCTCTTCATTTTCAAGGTCTACAGCAAGGAGTTTTGCTTGAAATTTACGACGATTTTCTACTGCAGCAATCAAACGCAAAGCAACCTGTTGTCCAATGTAGCCTTGCAACTGTTCGAGTTGAAAAAATGGGCGATCCCAACCTGGTGAAGAAACTTCTAATGCATATTCACCTGAAATCGGATCATGGACATCCAGCATTGCGCCGACCTGTTGTGTAACACGAACACAATCTTCTACACCAATACCGCGGCCTTGCTCTACTTCACCATCTTCATTAATCACTGGTTCAGCATTTTCATCAACCGGTCTATCGATATAAATACGCAATAATGAACGCTTACCTTGTGGAAGGAATTCAATTCCCCAAAGGTCGACACCACATGCCTCCACTGCTGGAGCAATCATGTCATACAATGCTTGGGATTTATTTGATAATTTCATTTACTCTCGTCATTCTCGTGCGATTCAATCGGTTGTTTTAACCGACACAGACTTACTATAGTGAAGCATGACTATTTGACCAATTGATGTCGACACTACACGATAGCGATACGATAACCAATAAAAAAGGGCGTTAATCGCCCCTATATAGCACAGAAAACAATAGTCCACTGTGCAAAAAGGCCCACCTTGTCTGTGAGCCTCTTTAAGAAACTTGGTAGCGGGAGCTGGATTTGAACCAACGACCTTCGGGTTATGAGCCCGACGAGCTACCAGACTGCTCCATCCCGCATCAACGTGCAAAAATTATATACAAATATCGAAAAAAGTCAATGTAAACTTATCCAATATTCGCTTGATTAAGTTGCACCTTAATCAAATTGGTAGCGGGAGCTGGATTTGAACCAACGACCTTCGGGTTATGAGCCCGACGAGCTACCAGACTGCTCCATCCCGCATCAAAAACAAAACTGCTTGCACTCAACTTTCTGGTTCAAAGTTGGTGCGGAAGGGGGGACTTGAACCCCCACGCCCGAAAGCACTACCACCTCAAGGTAGCGTGTCTACCAATTCCACCACCACCGCAGCTTGTGGGACGCATTCTAGTCCTTTCAATTCCAAAAGGAAAGTCTTATTTCCAATTATTGGCCGGTTTTTGGTGCATTTGGTGAAGTTTCAGGCGATGTAGTCTGCACTGGCGCAGTCGTTTGTACAGTTTTCAAACTATATGCTTCAGTCGTTTGCTTCTTGGCAAAAACAGCCAGAGTCAAACTGGTCACAAAGAATAAAGCTGTCAAAATTGCAGTCACGCGAGTCAAGAAGTTACCTGAACCAGACGCACCAAATACTGTTGCTGCGCCACCTCCACCAAAAGAGGCACCTGCATCTGCGCCTTTACCATGTTGCACTAAAATTAATGCAATCATCAGTACTGCTAAAATAATATGTACAACAAGTACAAAAGAGTGCATACCCTATCCTCGTTATTTGCTTTGCGCGAAGGCTTGTACAATTTGATAAAAAGATGCTGCATTTAATGAAGCACCACCCACCAACGCACCATTGATATCTGGACATGCAGCTAACTCAACAGCATTTTCAGCTTTTACACTACCGCCATACAAAATAGCAATATTTGAGCCGGCTGATGTAAGTTGGCATAAGCCTTCACGAATTTTAGCATGCATCGCTTGCGCATCTTGCGGAGAAGCTGTTTTACCTGTACCAATTGCCCAAATAGGTTCATAGGCAATAACCACTTGGTTTTGCCATTGTTCTGCAGTAACTACAGGTGCAATATCACAAATTTGCTGTAAAACAACTTGCTCGGCCTGACCTTGCTCACGTTGTTCAAGACTTTCGCCCACACAATAAATGACAGTCATACCCGCATTTAATGCATTTTGGAGTTTTGTCTTCAAAATTTCAACGTTGTCACCAAAAATATCACGACGTTCAGAGTGTCCGACCAGTACGAAATTAATTTGGCTATCTTTTAATAGTTCTGCACTGACTTCGCCAGTATAAGCGCCTGTACCAGCAACACGTGATACATCCTGTGCAACCGTATATACCGTTCTTGCAGCATCCTGTAATTGCGCTTGTACCGTTGTAAGAGCAATAGAAACAGGGGCAACGCCCACATGGCAGTTTTCATCTGCAATTTGGTTTTGTTGCAATAATTGTTTAAATTCTTCTATAAGTTGGTTGGCGTTGGCACGCATTGGATTCATTTTCCAGTTACCAACTACCCAAGGCGTAATCGTCGAACCCGACATACTGCTCACCTTTCATCAAAAAATGCAGCACATTCTACACGCATTTATACAAATTTCAGATACTTTTCTTTAACGCGATTACTCATATCTTTTCTAGTGTTTGAAATTAAGAAAAAACTTTACTTTATTAAAAGTCCGACGTTCTAAAAATTAATAAAGAAAAACTTCGACTGGTTCAAGCTTTAATAGGCTGAGTAGGACCCGAGCAACATTTTCTAAGGTAGTAATTTTACATAACAAAAGTATAATTTTTCATATACCAATTATAAACACATTAACATAGGCAGGCAGATGTCAGCATTACATACATCTCCAAAATTTACGGGGTTTTTTCGACGTTTAGTCGAAGAAAAGCATGTGTCGGCAGCGACCATGCAAACTGCATTAGATGCAGCGAAAAGAGCTAAGCAGGACACAGTCGCATATTTAATTGAAGAGGTTCATCTCTCCCCTTCGTTATTGGCTGAAACAATTTCTGCTGAGTTTGCTGAACCATATTTCGATCTGGATGTTTATGACACCTCTCAGATTCCTAAAGATCTGGTCGATCAGAAACTGATTTTAAAACATCGAATTTTGCCGCTCATTCAAAGAGGGCAAATTTTATATGTTGCGACCAGTAATCCAAGCAATATCGAAGCGATTGATGCAATTCGTTTTAATAGTAAATTGCTGGTTGAGCCTGTAATTGTGGAGCACCATAAACTCGAAAAAGTTTTAGGCCAGCATTTTGCAGAAGAAAGCAGCTTTGACTTCAATGATGAAGAGTTTGATCTCGATGTTAATCTTGATGATCCTACCGCTCAAGAAGATGAAGAAGAAGCTCCTCAAGGCGATGAAGCCCCGATTGTTAAATATATTAATAAGTTATTAATTGATGCCATTCGTATGGGTGCTTCAGACTTACATTTTGAACCGTACGAAAAATCCTATCGGGTGCGCTATCGTGTCGATGGTGTGTTACGTCAAATTGCCAATCCCCCTCTACAGCTTGCAAACCGCTTGGCATCACGCTTAAAAGTAATGTCTCAAATGGACATTTCTGAAAAACGCGTCCCACAAGATGGTCGTATCAAGCTCAAGCTGTCAAAAACCAAAGCGATTGATTTTCGTGTGAACTCCCTCCCGACTTTGTTTGGTGAAAAGTTAGTTCTACGTATTCTTGACCCATCAAGCGCAATGCTAGGAATTGATGCACTAGGATATGAAGAAGATCAAAAAGCTTTGTTTATGGAGGCATTAGATAAACCTCAAGGCATGCTTTTAATTACCGGACCAACAGGTTCTGGTAAAACCGTATCGTTATATACAGGTTTAAATATTTTAAATACTGAAAGCTCCAATATTTCTACTGCCGAAGACCCGGTAGAAATTAACCTGGAAGGAATTAATCAAGTTAACGTAAACCCCAAGGTAGGGCTTACTTTTGCGGCCGCACTTAAATCATTTTTACGACAAGACCCTGACATTATTATGGTGGGTGAGATTCGTGACTTGGAAACAGCAGAAATTGCGATTAAGGCGGCTCAAACCGGCCACATGGTGATGTCAACACTACATACTAATAGTGCTCCGGAAACATTGACCCGTCTACGCAATATGGGGGTTCCTTCTTTTAATATTGCAACATCAGTAAACCTAGTTATTGCACAGCGTTTAGCACGTCGTCTTTGTTCTCAATGCAAAATACCTGCTGATATTCCTAAACAAAGCTTATTAGAAATGGGCTTTACCGAACAAGATTTAGCACACCCAGATTTTCGGGTTTTTCAGCCCGTAGGTTGCCCTGAATGTCGTGAAGGCTATAAAGGCCGTGTCGGTATTTATGAGGTAATGAAAGTTACACCTGAAATTTCCAAGATTATTATGGAAGATGGCAACGCTTTAGAAATCGCAGCTGCTTCTGAAAAATTGGGGTTTAATAATCTACGTCGTTCAGGTTTAAAAAAGGTGATGCAAGGGGTGACCTCTTTACAAGAAGTTAACCGTGTCACCAGTGAATAAGACACTATTTAAAAAATAAGGATAATCTAATGGCTGTCAAAAAGGCACAAATGATGCCGACTTTTGCTTATGAAGGGGTTGACCGTAAGGGCGTAAAAATCAAAGGAGAACTTCCGGCTAAAAACATGGCTTTAGCCAAAGTAACCTTACGCAAACAAGGGGTGACTGTTCGAAATATACGTGAAAAACGTAAAAATATTCTTGAAGGTTTATTCAAGAAAAAAGTCACCACACTCGATATTACGATTTTTACTCGACAACTGGCGACTATGATGAAAGCTGGTGTACCACTCGTACAAGGCTTTGAAATTGTAGCTGAAGGTTTAGAAAACCCGGCCATGCGTGAGGTTGTACTCGGTATTAAAGGTGAAGTCGAAGGTGGTAGTACTTTTGCCTCAGCTTTAAGAAAATATCCTCAACATTTTGATAACTTGTTTTGTTCACTTGTTGAGTCTGGTGAACAATCAGGCGCACTCGAAACGATGCTGGACCGCGTTGCAATTTACAAAGAAAAAAGTGAATTGCTCAAGCAAAAAATCAAGAAAGCAATGAAATACCCGGCAACAGTTATTGTAGTAGCCATTGTGGTGACCATTATTTTGATGGTTAAAGTAGTTCCCGTTTTCCAAGATTTATTTGCGTCTTTTGGAGCAGATTTACCTGCATTTACGCAAATGGTTGTGAATATGTCGAAATGGATGCAGGAATACTGGTTCATTATGATTATTGCGATTGGCGCAGTCATTGCTGCCTTTCTGGAAGCAAAAAAACGCAGTAAAAAGTTTCGTGACGGCTTAGATAAACTGGCGCTTAAGTTACCTATTTTTGGGGACTTGGTTTATAAAGCAATTATTGCCCGCTATAGCCGCACGCTTGCTACAACATTTGCCGCAGGTGTTCCGCTTATTGATGCATTAGAATCGACTGCTGGCGCAACCAATAACGTGATTTATGAAAAAGCTGTGATGAAAATCCGGGAAGATGTCGCAACAGGTCAACAGCTTCAGTTTGCTATGCGGGTCTCTAATCGTTTTCCATCTATGGCTATACAAATGGTGGCAATTGGTGAAGAATCGGGTGCACTAGACAGCATGCTCGATAAAGTTGCCACTTACTATGAAAATGAAGTGGATAATGCCGTTGATGGTTTAACTTCTATGATGGAACCTTTAATTATGGCAATTTTAGGGGTGCTCGTAGGCGGTCTGGTAATTGCTATGTATCTTCCAATTTTCCAAATGGGCTCAGTTGTATAATGCAAGACATCATTGCGTATTTTATTCAAAACTTAACTGCACTTTATATTGCTGTTGCACTCGTGAGCCTATGTATCGGTAGCTTTCTTAATGTAGTGATTTACCGTACGCCAAAAATGATGGAACAAGATTGGGAGCAAGAATGCCAAATGCTGCTCAATCCCGAGCAACCGATTATTGATCATGAGAGGTTAACTTTAAATAAGCCTGCTTCATCGTGCCCTGCATGTCAACAACCAATCCGTTGGTATCAAAATATTCCTGTTATAAGCTGGCTTGTGTTAAGAGGAAAATGTGGCCATTGCCAACACCCGATCAGTATTCGCTATCCAGCCATCGAACTACTCACCATGCTATGTTCATTAGTAGTCGTCATAGTGTTTGGTCCAACCATACAAATGCTTTTTGGACTCGTCCTCACATGGGTACTGATAGCCCTTACCTTTATTGATTTCGATACACAATTATTGCCTGATCGCTTTACCCTACCTTTAGCTGCGCTCGGCTTAGGTATTAATACCTTTAATATTTATACCTCACCCAACTCAGCCATTTGGGGTTATCTCATTGGTTTCCTATGTCTTTGGATTGTCTATTACTTATTTAAAGTGATCACTGGCAAAGAAGGTATGGGCTACGGCGACTTTAAATTGCTTGCAGCATTAGGAGCATGGATGGGGCCATTGATGCTGCCGTTAATTGTGTTATTGTCATCGTTACTTGGCGCAATCATTGGCATCATTTTATTAAAATTAAGAAATGACAATCAGCCTTTTGCTTTTGGGCCATATATTGCCATTGCTGGTTGGGTTGCCTTTTTATGGGGTGATCAGATTATGAAAATTTATTTGGGAGGTTAAGATGGCTTTTATTCTGGGAATCACAGGTGGTATAGGCAGTGGTAAATCAGCTGCAACACAATGGTTTGAATCCCAAGGAATCCAAGTCGTCGATGCCGATATTGTTGCTCGCGAAGTAGTTGAAAAAGGGCAGCCTGCCCTTCAAAAAATTCAACAAACCTTTGGAGATTGGGTGCTTCAACCCGATGGCAGTTTGGACCGCCGTGCCTTACGTGAATATATTTTTCAAAATCCACAAGCGCGTCATACACTCGAGCAAATTACCCATCCCGCAATCCGTCAATCTATTATTCAACAGCTACAAAATCCTAAAAGTCCGTATGTGATTTTAGTTTCACCACTACTTTTTGAAACAAATCAACATGAACTAGTCAATCACACGCTACTTATTGATGCGAGTGAACAAACTCAAATTCAGCGTGCGAGCCAGCGCGATGGACAAAACCAAGAACAAATCCAGAAAATTATTGCTGCACAAATGCCACGCGAACGAAAACGTGAGCTTGCAAATGACATCGTGTTTAACGACGGATTACTCGAACATTTATATCAGCAATTAGAGCCTTTACATCAAAGCTATTTGAAGCGTGCAAACTAATTTTGTGTATTTTGCTGCTTAATCTTTTGTGTCAGGCTATCTTGTCTAAACCAACGCCAAGGCTGTAAAGCACCTATTCCCATACCTACTAAGCCCACTACAATTGATGGGCTTAATGATTCACCAAGTAAAGGTACAGCTAAAATAGCAGCAATAAACGGCGCCAAAGTTACAATACTTCCCGTTTTAAATGCGCCAAGACGCTGAATAGCAGCAACATAGGTTAATGTCGCAATAATAACGACAAACACGCCATGGAAAATACTTTGTACAGCTAAGTGCAAAGGATCTACATCCATAAAGTGCTTAGGTAAGAACAACAAATAAATCGGCAAATAAATAATTGCGGACCAGATTGCGACGCTTGCCATAGAATGCCAAGCAGAGAGCTTCCACTGTTTAAGTAGTACAGTAAAAATCCCCCACCAAATCGCACTGATAAACAGAAGTAAATCTCCAATTCCAAAAGCAGAGGTACTACTTTTCAACATCAATGCGCTCATGAGAGCCAAGGCAGTAATCATAATTGCCAGACTCACCCATGTATGTTTATCAAATGGCTGTCTAAATAAAATATAAGCAGCTATAGCAGTACAGATAGGAATACAGCCATTTAAAAATATTGCAGCATGGGCAGCTGGTGCATAAAGGAAAGCTGTATAAACCGTAAGGCAGTAAATGACTCCACCAATCAATGCCAAAATAACCGCATGCTTACTCCATAAAAAAGCGAGATCTTTTTTATAAATTAAGATAGGCATCAAAATTAGGAAGGCTATAGCAAAGCGTAGTGCGGCAATATCCCAAGCACTGATGTGCCATTGTGCATTTAAGCGGGCAAAAAGCGTAAACCCGCCCCAAATACACATGGTCACCAATACAAAAAAATAACCTTGCGTACGGGGAGACATATCAAGACTGCATAAAAACTAGGAAGGCAGCTAAATTATACCTCAGAACGCTGACGACAAGCTTCATAAAGTGCCATACCCGTTGCCACACTTACATTTAAACTTTGTAAGTTACCTGACATTGGAATATAGGCTTTTTGGTCACACTGTGCTTGAGTAATTGGACGTAAACCTGTGTCTTCTGCACCCATTACAATCACAACAGCACCCGAGAAATCACACTTCTGAATAGGTAATGCATTTTCATCAAGCATTGTACCAATCACACGTACGTGAGTTGTCTCTTTAAGATGCGCTAAAGTACGAGCTAAATTAGTCACTTGAATAAATTTAACTTTTTCGGCCCCACCCGCTGCGACTTTACGAGCAGTTGGAGTTAAGCTTGCTGAGCGATCGCGAGGCACAATCACTGTCTGAACACCCATTGCAGCGGCAGTACGGATACATGCCCCTAAGTTATGTGGATCTGTCACCTGATCTAATGCCAGCAATAAGGCATCTGGAGTTTCAGCCAAGAGCTGGTCTAGATCTTTTTCATTTAAAGTCGGGTGCGGACGTACTGCTGCAACTACGCCTTGGTGAAATGGCAAACCCGCAAGCTTCTCGAGGCTATCACGGCTTGCTTTTTGTACACTAATTCCAAAAGGCTCGGCCAATTGCAGAATTTTCTGCAAACGCAGATCGTCGCGCCCTTTCAATGTAAACAGGGTCAGCACGCGCTCCGGCTCAAGTTCTAACAATGACTCCACTGAGTGAACGCCATAATAATATTCCGGTTTTGCCATGCATGACCTCTAACAACGTTTGAGCAAAAAATAAAAATCCTGTAAAGCCAACTTCACAGGATTTCTTTGGGCATAGTGTACCCGATTTAAACAGTAATTTCTTAGCCTTCTAAGTGGCAAACATAATCAAGCACTTCATCAGTCTCGATTTTGAAAACGCTATTGCCTGGTACATAAAAAGATTGACCAGCGCGGAACAATTCACTTTCATTGCTGTCTGCAATTTTAACGCGACATTCACCTGAAATAATTTCCATACGCTCAGGAACATGGGTTTCAAATGTTAAAGGCTGTTCAGTCGGCAAAATAACACCTAATGTTTTTTTCGTTCCATCTTCAAATTGCACGGTATGGCTGATACATGCTCCACCAAAATAAACATTTGATTTTTTGATGACCGTTACATGATCAAATTGGGTTGAACTCATGCACACTCTCCAGATAATGCCGCATTTATATAAATTATGATGAATGTAGTTTAATTGTGCCTAAATAACTAATCAATCAGTTTTCATACGGATAGACTTGTAATTTCCACTGCTGTAACTGAATTTTTTTAGCAAAAGCGTGGGGTAAATTCACTTCAATATTTCGACTCTTCGACACAATTGCATTATATCTGCAAACTTCATCGTGATTTTCATCGAATAAAATCCAGTAAACTTTTTCTGCCGTTGGATGATTAACCGCAGTTGTAACTACTGGTGAACCATTATCCATCCCTACATGAAAATTGTCTTGGTCATTTTGCATTGAAGTTAGATCATAAACCGGAAAATCGGCACTATTTTCATCAAATTGCTGGCTATCATGTACAAGCACACTTTGTTTTAAAGTCGGCCAAATACAATAACGCAGGTAATGTTGATCTATGACTCGATTGTCCGGATACCTTCCAGTGGCAACATAATCCCTGATATGTGCTTCAATATTATGAAAAATACCTGTGCAACCGCCCCACATACCTGCCAAAATTAATTCAGTATGAGAATAGCTATCTCTCATTAAATGGAACCATTGATCACTCTTAAGCCAAGCATCAACAGCGGCTTTCTCACGATAAGACACGATAGAGTCGGCATCACGTACTAAAAACCGTTTAACTACCGGATCGTCCATAACTAAAAAGCGCCAAAATAAACCTGATAACTGTTTTTGAGTGGGGCTGACATGTACGACTTGTGCACCATTTGCTTGTAACCGCTGTTGTACAAGTTCGGGAACGCTCTCATCCACATAGAATCGACACGTCCACTCAGGATAGATTTCTTGAGCTAACTTAGTATTTAAAATGGAAGTTTCACAGTACCGTGGATTTGCTCCAAATAGAGAAAAAGCAATAATATTTTCTTGTGGATTGGGGCTAAAGGGCGCGGGTTTATGAGTAGGTATATTTAAAGCAGGCTCATTCTTTGTGAGTTCTTTTTTGGTTGAAATGGCTAAACGCCCAAATTTAATCTTCTCTTCTTTTTTATTTAAATGATGACAAACTTCGGTCAATCCATCGTATAAATTTGTATTAACGTTAGAACCACTTGCTTTAATGGCTTGCATATAATGTTGATATGCATCGTCATAACGGCGTAACCGTAGCTCAGTATAAGCTAAATCAGACAATGCTCCGGGATGCCCGGGAACCAGACTTACTGCTTTTTTTACATGTTGATATGCTTTGACGTAATCATCTTGTGCAGCAGCCTGTTTAAATGCATTAAAATGCTGATTTAAAATTTTATTCATTTCAGCAGGATTAATTTTTTTATGGCGGTTGATCATCCCTATTGGTGCTTTCGGTAAGCTTAATGTTTTTTTCATTGTAAAGATCCGCAATCTTGCTGTTCTATAATTTCAGTTAGAATAATAGATCACTTGTAGCAAATTCAAAACTTCTCTATCTTTAACCCATAATTTGGCGCGTTGGATGCGTTTATGCTCACACATTTAACTTTAATTAATTTTGCATTAGCTGATCATTTAGCTATTGATATAGAACAAGGATTTAATGTTCTAACAGGTGAGACAGGTGCAGGAAAATCATTATTACTGGATGCACTATCTGCCTGCTTAGGGGAACGTACAGATACAAATTATGTCCGCTATGGTTCGGACAAAGCGGATGTAACCGCAGTTTTTACTTATCAGGACAATAGCCCTGAAGCAAAATGGTTAAAAGAACATGAACTAGATGATGATTCAGGAGAAATTCATTTACGTCGGGTTATTTTTGCAACTGGCCGTAGCAAAGCATGGGTAAATGGCCGTCCAAGTAGTCTCTCTGAGCTTAAAGAATTAGGCCGCTTATTGGTTCAGTTGTATAGCCAGCACAGCCAACAACAGCTACTTGAGCCGCCTTATCCAAAGCATTGGCTAGATCGTTATAGTAATTTTTACGCCGAAGCAAATGATGTTCGTGAAGCATATAGTACATGGCAGCGTAATATCCGCCAGCATCAGGCTGCGCTCGATGCTCAAGCGACCCGTCTTCAACGTATTGCGACCTTAGAGCTACAAATTGAAGAGCTTGAGGAAGTCATTCAAACCGATTACAAAGAAATCGAGCAAGAGTTTGATCGCCTCAGTCACCATGAACATATTATGCAAGACTGTAGCTATAGTTTAAATGCGCTCGATGAAGCTGAACAAAACATTACTCAAGAAATGTCGTCGATCATTCGCCGTCTAGAGTCTCATGCGGGGCGTAGTGAGCAGCTTTCCGAAATTTATAATTCGTTATTAAATGCGCAAAGTGAAATTGATGATGCCACATCAAATTTACGTCAATTTATTGACCGTCAGAGTTTCGATCCTGAACGGATGGAAGAACTGAACTCCAAGCTAGAGGTTTTCCATCGACTTGCTCGTAAATACCGTACTCAACCAGAAACACTTAAAGAAGAGTACGAAACTTGGCAAAGTGAGCTTGAGCAATTACATCAGTTAGAAGACCCTGAAACTCTGGCTGAACAAGTAGAAAAGTCACATCAAGAATTTTTAGAAAAAGCCCAGCATTTAGACAATATTCGTCGTGAAGCTGCTGCTCCACTTGCAAAACAATTAACTGAACAGGTTAAACCTTTAGCGCTGCCTGAGGCACACTTTGAGTTTAAGTTTGAACCATTAGAGCAACCAAATGCAGAAGGTTTAAGTTTTATTCAACTTTTATTTACTGCCAATAAAGGCATACCTCCTCAACCATTGGCACGTGTAGCATCTGGTGGTGAGCTTTCTCGTATTGCACTCGTTATGCAAGTCATGAATGCTGAAAAGACCGAAGCAGAAGTTTTGGTATTTGACGAGATTGATGTCGGAATTAGTGGTGGTACAGCTGAAGTGGTTGGACGTTTATTGGCCGACTTGGCTCAGCATGTCCAACTTTTATGTATTACCCACCAAGCACAGGTGGCTGCACAATCCGATCAACATTTGTTAGTCAAAAAACAACAAACTGATCCGGCAAGTAGTACTATTGTACAACTTGATGAAAATCAAATTATTTCCGAGTTAGCGCGCATGTCAGGAGGTGTTGAAATTAATGAAACAACCTTGCAGCATGCTAAACAATTACGTCAACTTAAATTTCAGGCTTCTTCAACTTAATAAAGAAAATGAGAGAAAAAGATTGGCGAAATCCGATTAACTCTTGTATGTTGATAAAAAGAACCTATATAGATAAAAAGGGTCGAGAGACCCTATAGCGACATTTTTTGAGGGAGAACCGCTTAGGTGACCAAACAATATATGACTCACCGTTGTCTGATTGCCCCGCCAGAAATGGCAGATGACTTTTTTGCAAATACAGTAATTTATCTTGCCCGTCATGACGAAGAAGGTGCCCAAGGTATTATTATCAATCGCCCTGCCGGTATCCAAATTAAAGAGCTACTCAATGATTTAGACATTGATGCAGACAATGTAAATCCGCATGAGGTTTTACAAGGTGGTCCTTTACGCCCTGAGGCAGGCTTTGTTCTTCATACAGGCCAACCAACATGGCACTCTTCTATTGCTGTGGGTGAGAATGTCTGTATTACTACCAGTAAAGATATTCTCGATGCGATTGCGCATAACGAAGGTGTTGGCCGCTACCAAATCGCCCTTGGTTATGCGAGCTGGGGTAAAAACCAGCTAGAAGATGAAATCGCTCGTGGTGACTGGCTTATCTGTGATGCCGATATGGATCTGATTTTTAACTTACCGTACGATGATCGTTGGGATGCAGCCTATAAAAAAATTGGTGTAGATCGTACATGGCTGGCTTCTGAAATCGGGCACGCCTAATGACCGCAACGCAATCAAAATCAATTATGGCTTTTGACTTTGGCACTCAAAAGATGGGAATGGCGATTGGTCAGTCTGCAATTGAAAGTGCTAACCCATTACCACTTTTTGTGATGAAAGATGGTATTCCCAACTGGGACCAACTTTTAAAAATTGTGAAAGAGTGGCAGCCTGATTTGTTTATTGTTGGTCTTCCATTGAATATGGATGATAGCGAGTCAGAACTTTCAACACGGGCACGTAAGTTTGCACGTCGCCTACGCCATCAAACCAATATTGAAACGTGGATGGTCGATGAACGACTCACCACTCGTGAGGCAAGAGAAGAACTTGGTTTTTATCAAGAACAAGGTCGTGCCAAGAAGTTGTCAGCCGATAGTTTTGCCGCAGCTTTGCTAATTCAGAGCTGGTATCGCAATCCTGTTGGTTTAACGCCATAAAATAAAAAAGCATGTTTCAAACATGCTTTTTTATTGAGTTTAAAAACTTAAGCTTTTTATTTTTCAATAATATGTACTGTAGCAGTACGGCCAGACACAAAAGCCAACTCATTTTTTGGTGCTTCGTCTAAAACAATTTTTACAGGTACACGCTGCGCTAAACGAACCCAGCTAAATGTCGGGTTTACATTTGCAAGCAGTTTCGAACTACTTGAACGCTCACGGTCTTCAATACCCGATGCAATACCCTGCACATGGCCTTTAATTTTCTGTCTATCACCCATTAATTGCACAGTTGCTTCATCGCCAATATGAATACGGTCTAATTTTGTTTCTTCAAAATATCCCACAACATAAAGCTGCTTACGATCTAGCAATGCTGCAACCGCTTGTCCAACTTGAACATAATTACCCGGACGCAAATCAAAGTTAGATAATGTTCCATCTGCCGGTGCAACAACAGCCGCACGGTGCATATTGAGTTCTGCTAAATGTAAATTACTTGTTGCTGCTTCAACCAATGCCTGTTGCTGTTTAATAGTGGCTTCAGCTTGTTGAATAGCAGCTTGGAGTTGCTCATGTTCCGCGTGTGATTGATCGCGAGTTGCAAAGACCTGATCTTGTTCTTGCTTAGAAATCGCACCATCCATTAAGTTTGAATAACGGTTTGCGTTTTTCTCGGCTAACTTAATGTTAGTACTCGACTTAATCAAGTTTGCTTTGGCTTGGGCTAGACCTGCTTGTGCTTGAGCATAGGCCGCTTTTGCTTTTGCCAAATCAGATTTTGCTTGTTCTACATCTAAAGCTCGGCGAGAGACATCAATTTTAAAAAGCACCTGACCTTTTTTTACAGTCTGGTTATCTTGAACCAATACTTCCGTTACAAGGCCTGCTACATCTGAAGAGACCTGAATAACGTCACCACGAACTCGACCATCACGTGTCCACGGTGCTGCATTATAGTAGTTCCATAAATGCACAATGGTATAGACAGCAATCATTAATGCGACAATCAAAATCACTGGACGGATGACTTTTTTCAACTCCAATTGATTCATTTTACTCACCTAACTCAATCTTTAATCTGGCAATCATCTTTAAGCACCTAACCCAACAAAAATTTGGTGTATCACCAAAAGTAGTAAAAGGTAAAAACACAAATTGAAAATACTGGGTAATGCAATCCAGCCTTGTGCAATCCATTTGTTGGTTAAGGGACTTAACCAGCGAAAACATATATATGCAAAAATGGCTTGGACGAGCAAAGCAGGCACGTAAATACCGTAGACATTAAACTCACCCATGCGCTGTGGCTCCTGTAAGCGTACGATCTGCATTCATTTGGTTTGATGAAACATGACACATGCTATAAGCAATATTATTTAGTGAAATAAATAATCTTTGACGCAGAGTCATATCTTCAATATTTGAAGCAAGTTGTTTAAGTTCAAATAAGGTTTGGTGAATGTGCTGTACCAATACATCACTTTCACCTTTTTCATTTTCTTTAGCTCTAAATAGCTCATCTAAATCTTGTTGCAAACGGCCAATGTGATGGGCCAATTCTGAAGATGTCGGAACTTGATTTGCTAGCTCTTGTAGTCGGCTTAAATCAATGATCGCACTTGATTCAACCAAAGCCTGTTGAATAGATTTTTTAATCTCTTCTGACTGAACCATTTTAGTATTTAAGACACCAACACGGTCTAACATCCCCCGTAAGTGAACTTTAAATTCAATACCATAAGGAATGTATATGGCTTGGCGCATCGCACGGTAATGTAAAGCCAAAATACGGTTTGCACTGGTATCGGATGACATGGCACGCACAACATCAATAACGACTAATGACACCAATACGCCCATGACCATACCAAATGAGCTATCTAAATAAGACACTGCGTCCATGCTGTAAGCATTGTGCAAGTTCAGCCCCATCATGGTATTAATACCTAGCACCA
This sequence comes from Acinetobacter sp. 148, assembly GCF_031196675.1. Taxonomy (NCBI): domain Bacteria; kingdom Pseudomonadati; phylum Pseudomonadota; class Gammaproteobacteria; order Moraxellales; family Moraxellaceae; genus Acinetobacter; species Acinetobacter sp. 148. The sequence continues at coordinate 26,656 of NZ_JAVIMT010000006.1, forward strand.
TCCCGACCGGCATGAGTGCCTGATTCGCCATCATGGAAACCGCAAACAAGAACATTGGTAATAAAACGAGTCCAAGTTCCCAAAACGTTGTGACATGAGGGAAAATACCAAACGCGTAAATAAAAACTAAAACCGCCGAAGCCACACTGCCCCATATAAAAATACGTAAGACAGGAACAGGGTTATCTAGGGCTGTTAAGATACAGGCAGTTACTGCACCGATCTGTGCCATCATGAACCCAGCTTTCCAGCCAGAAAGAATCCACACACCAGTCACAATAAATGTAATCAGCACTGCACTAATACCACCTCTGACTGCCACACCATGATCTCGGTGTAAACTTGGATATTTAGTCGTCATAGGGGTAATGTTATCTGGAATCTCTTTATTACCTTGCTTGATGCGTTGCCATAAAACTTTTACAGCTAAAACATTACTAATGAAATGACGCACATCCATTTTCATGGCAGCCAATAACACTTGCTGATGTTCAGAAGCCGAATCATTTAAGTTCAAGAAATCATTTTCAAACTCGTCAGGTAACTGCAGAATATTTTCATCAGTCATCTGATCTTTTTGTTCCAGAAAATGAATCACATGCCCTGAAAGCTGCTTTAATTTATCTGAATGACTTTCAATAAAATTGAGTTCTTGCAGTTGTTTAATTCGTTCAGATAAGGCAACCAAGTTTGCAACCACCATCGACATTTGATGGAGCATTTCTTGCAAAGGTTTGGTCATACCATGCAACTCACCTTTTTCATAGCTCAAGTGAACTGCCAGAGCATGAATATCGGTTGTATCACGAGTAATAGCAGCTAAAAGCTGTGTATTGTTTTGCTGTTGATCTGCATTTAACAAATTAGCAAACAGGTTTTCTGTATCTTTGAGGGTTTTCGTTACACGCTGTTTGATTGCCGAACCAATATGCATGGGCAAAATAGTCGCAGACACAACCGCACTCGAAATCACACCAATTGAAATCTCAAGTACACGAGCCAAAGCAATATCAAAAATATTGTACTGATCAATATAAGTAATCGCGTTATACACAATCATTGCGGTTGAATAACCTGCCAACATAAATGCATAACTGCGAGGAGTACGGTCTAATAAAGACACATAAAGCGCAAAGCCCACCCATAGTGATAACACAACCGTAAAGATCCACGGCGTATTAATCAGATGCGGAGTAATGGTTAAGGCAATAATGGCCCCGCCTACCGTTCCCAATAAACGATAAACACACTTAGACGACACCATACCCGAATAAGGATTGGCGATAATCAGGACGGTACCGATCGACCACATTGGATTAATCAGGTCTAATTCGAACGAAACAAATAATGCCAACATACCGGCAATAAATGTCTTTATTGCAAAAATTAGATCAAGCTTACTCGGGCGGAAAGCCAGTATTTGCTTTAATAACATGAACTCATCTCAAATATAGATTTGAACTGATGAGCATGCTCATCAGTGTCCGTTTGCTTTTAAAAAAAGACAATACGACTTTGTCATTTGCCTATAAGACAAATGAGTTAATGAGAGCATCCTTCAATACAATGATTTTTCCTACATCTCTGCATGATGTACCGAGATGATTTCAGTTTGACCGCTATTTATACGACCAAGCTTAGGAAAGAAGAGACATCGAGAAAGCCGGTAGAATAAACCAATTTCTCGATTAGATATTTTGTTGCACAATTTTTTCAAATTAAAGTGATTTAGTCAACTAAAATATCTTTATTTGATAATTTGATATGTTTTTAGTTAATCATATATGATGTGTGAATCAAGAGAACTTTTCTGATTCTGAGCGTAAAATATTTAAATCAGGTAGTTATCTTGGAATTGAGACAAAGCTTCAATTTTTCTGTTATAAGAACTCAAGTGTGACCCGTTTATTAAGGATACGAATAAGACATCATGGCAATTTCAAGTTTTGGCAAAATTTTAACCGTACTGGATTTATTTTCCGTTTCACGACCAGTGATTAATGTCGATATTATTTGCGAAGAACTTGGCTTGTCTAAACCGACCAGCTACCGTTATCTGAAAGAACTCGTATCAGCCGACTTATTAAAACGTATTAATGGTACTTCTGGCGATTACACTTTAGGCTCAAAAATAGCAGTTCTTGACTATGTATCTAGAACAACCGACCCATTGGTCCAAATCAGCACGCCATTTATGCGAAATATTGTAGAGCGTACTGAACTTTGCTGTTTACTCACCTATTTAAATGATGACTACTGCATTGATATTCATCATGAGATTTTTAAAGATACTGAATTACTTTCATATGGTCGAGGCTGCCCACGCCCAATTTATGTTGGGGCCTCACCAAAAACGATGGTTTCACATTTAAGCAAACAACGCATGCATGACTACTATGAACGTTTTCAACATGAGCTGTCTGAATCAGGTTTTGCTGTAGACGAACCTAGCTTTATTCAACGTATGCGTAAAATAAAAAAACAAGGCTTCTATTTCTCGCAAGGTGAGATTGACCCCAATGTTTCAGGGCTTGCTGTACCCGTTCGTTTTTCGAGTAAAGAAGTTCCTTTGGCTTTAACGTTAGTCGCATCAAAGAACCGCTTTGATTTTTTAAATATTGAAAAGTTGATTGAAATTTTGCAAGAAAACGCGGCATTGATTGAGCAGCGCTTTATGGAACTTTCAGAAAAGGGCGAGATCTAAAATAATATTTTTGATAATTTAAAGTTTTCTTACACTTTGAAGCATTGAAAATATCAAAATATTCTCATATTATGATTTTAGCACCTATTGATGATTCTTTTCATCAGCAGCTCATCAATAGTAGGCTCTCCCTCAGAGGAATAAGCTCATGTTGCCATCATGGGCTTTTTTCTTGCCCAATTTTTAGAAAAAACTTATGAAAATTTGAACTGACGAAAAGTCAAATTAATGCGTGGTTGTAAAATCTTGGTTGAACGATTTAAACGGTGTTGCCAATATTGTTGAGTCTCACCACGCATCACAATAAGTTGACCCGGTTGTAACCACATCTCAACTTTTTCTTTGGTTTGAATATGCCTAAAAGAGAATTTCCGCGTTGCTCCAAAACTTAAAGAGGCAATTGTAGTGGTTCTGGCTAAAGACACATCCGAATCACTATGCCAAGCCATTCCTTGTGTTCCATCTTCATACAGGTTTGCCAAGCAAGAATTAAATTTTTCTGAAAGGATCTGCTCTACTTGCTGTTTTAGCTGAGCAAGTGCTTTGTCCCACGGTAAAGAATCACGAAAGACACCAGAATATTTATATCGATAATGCTCATCTCCATACCAAGCAACTTTACGAGGTGTTATAAAGTGCTTGCCATATAGCTTCGCTTCATCATGTCGCCACGCCAAATGGTGGTACAAATAATGAAAATATTGTTCAGCTTCTTCGACAGTTAAAATACATCCATAATCCTGAACCTCACCATCATAAGGCAATAAATTTGAACAAGGTTCTGGAGAAAATAAATCTAGTGTCATGCAATCTCCCCTTGCTGCTTAGCCATTTCCCAAGCTAACAATGCCAGTTTACGCCCTTTTTGCCAATGGTACTCACCGACCATTCCTGTTGCGCGAATGACCCGATGACATGGAATTAAATACGCAATCGGATTTTGGCCAATTGCTGTAGCCACTGCTCTGACTGCCTTAGGTTTTCCAATTTGCTCAGCAATATCTTGATAGGTTCGTAACTGTCCTTCGGGAATAGTAAGCAGTGCCTCCCATACTTGTAGCTGAAATGGTGTTCCTGCAAGATTAAGCGGTAATTTCTGCTGTAAATGTTCTGAGAAATCTTGTCTAAACCACTGTGCAATCTGTTGATGCCAAATCGGAGAGTGATTTTTTAACTGAGCTTTCGGAAAATACTGTTTAACGATTTCTTGTATGTTCTCACTGTGATCAACAAAGCGAACAGAACAAATCCCTTTATCACTACTTACTACCAATAAGTCACCAAATGGACTCGTTTCAACTGAATAATTCAGTTCAACGCCATCACCTTGCTGCTTGTATTCACCAGGGGTCATCCCTTCAAGCTGAATAAACAAATCATGTAAACGACCCGTACCCGACAGTCCAGTATTTAAAGCAGTATCTAATAAGCTACGTTGCTGCATTAAATAATATTTTGCTTGCTGTAAACTCATATATTGCACAAACTTCTTAGGGCTAATGCCTACCCATTCTTGGAACTGCCGCTGGATATAACTCGGGCTTAAATTCATATATGTAGCGACATCTTCTAAGCTTGGTTGCTGGTCTAGATGTTCATATAAATATTCAATAATTGTGGCAATCGCAGCAAATTGCCGAGAAGAAAGCATTTGCATCTGTCACCTCCTTAGTACTCAATCTTACTTTAAAGTAGCCAAGACCCCATGACGACCCGATTCTTGCACTTTCCAATAAAAAAGCCTTTCTCAAGGAAAGGCTTTTTGAACATCTTCTTAACTTTATGGCTGCTTTAAGTATGGCCATGCAGCTTTTAAATAAATAAACATTGACCATAAAGTCAGAATAACGGCGGTATATAACAAAGCATAGGCCAATACTTCTAAAGGCTGCCAATTCAACAGGAATACGCTAATCGCAATCATTTGAAATGCAGTTTTATATTTACCGACTGTTGATACGGCTACACTGGTCCGCGCGCCAAGTTCTGCCATCCACTCACGTAAAGCAGACACAGTAATTTCCCGTGAAATAATAACAATTGCAGCGAAAGCCATTGCAATTGTCGGTTTCCACTGCACTAAAACAATAAGTGCAGCTGCAACCATAAGTTTATCTGCAACCGGGTCTAGGAAACGGCCAAATGCTGAAGTCTGGTTTAAAGTTCGTGCTAAATAACCATCAAACCAGTCGGTTACGGCAGCCAGCACGAAAATAGCCGTTAAGATAATATGACGTGTCATACTTCCTACGTGCTCACCAATACCTATTGCAGGCGGCCAATATGCAATCACCAAAAATACAGGAATAAGCGCAATACGCGCCAAAGTTAGGATATTTGGGATATTCAGGATTCGCCCTGTGGTCATAAACACCGCCAATTTAGTCTTCACGCATCTTTTAACAGACAAAGACACATACTTCAATATTGTATCTATCTGTAACAGCCACTTTATACGAAATATGTGAATCGAGAAAGTAGATTACTTAGGTAAATACCGTAACAGTTTGCCGCAAGATTGCAATTAAATGATCATTTTGATCCCAAAGATATGCATATTCTGTGGAGTACCCCTCAGCTGCATATTCAGTAGTTACTTTATATTTAAACCAGTCACACAACTGGTGCCGAACTGGATGAACATAAGTAATATGCCATGATAAAGAACTTGCAGGTGCGACTTGCTTAAACATAGGCAAAACACCTGGTGGCCAAATATCCATAAGAACAATCAAATCAGATAATGTCATTTGACGATTCGCATGCTGCTCTGGTGAGAACCTTGACCAGCCACCAAAGTCGGGGTGTTTACTTCCCGTTACCGGATAATTCCCCTCAGCCCAACAGACTTCAAAATGCTGAAAGCATTCAGGCATATGTTTCGCAAAAGGAAAGACAGATAAGTTTTCAGGTGGTACATAAGCAGGGACGACTGGCTCTTGCTTTACCTCAATACTCGATGCACGAGAAGCCCCAAAACTTGCAACCAAAATCGTTTGTACTGCATCATCTTGCCATAAACGTGCTTCAAGCGTAGTGACTGACTTTCCTTCTCTTAAAACTTCAATAGTCAATCGGGCAGCGCCTTGTTGTACAGGGCCTACAAAAGTAACACTACAACTTAATAATCTTTTATTTGAATCTTGAATATAGGAGCATGCTTTTTGCATTAATAACCCAGCAACAAGACCACCAAAAACGGTGCGGTCCTGTAACCATCCTGCAGGTATATCAATCCATTCATTTTGTTTTACATCTTCCCATAGTTGCAGTAATGACATTCATATCCCTAAATCATGCGCATGATTAAGAAATATCTTTCATCATTTTGACCAATATGTGAATGATCATTCAGCTATTAATTTACGAGCGCTTTTGTCACTCATCTTCTCAAGACATGACTACTCATGCAAAATTTTATAAATCGTTCTTGCCATCACTTCACCTAAGCCCGGCACGACTGTCAGTTCTTTTTCAGATGCTTTTAACACACCTTGAATCCCACCAAAATGTGTTAATAAATCTCGACGGCGTTTAGGTCCTAAGCCCGGAATTGCTTCTAAAACTGAAGTACTGCGGCGTTTATCACGTTTAGCGCGGTGTTTAGTAATGGCAAAACGGTGAGCTTCATCACGTACCTGTTGAATCAAATGTAGCGCCTTACTATCTTCAGGTAACTGGATTTTTGTGCCATCGGTAAAATGAAGCGTTTCAAGCCCCGGTTTACGGCCTTCACCTTTTGATACACCTATCATAAAAGCTTCTAACCCAAGCTCTTGCATTACTTCCATGGCCATATGGAGCTGGCCTTTACCACCATCAATTAAAAGCAGATCTGGTAACATTGCCTTTTTATAGCGACGCGTTAAAGCTTGGCGCATTGCTGCATAATCGTCACCCGCAGTAATATCTTGAATGGCAAATTGGCGATAGTCCCGTTTACGTGCTCCACCTTGGTCAAACACTACGCATGATGCAATCGGTGCTTCACCCATAGTATGGCTAATATCAAAACATTCAATCCGATCAATTGGACGGCCAACTACCTGCTCAAGCTGGTGGAAACGCTCATTGAGTTCTAAGTGATTACTCAACTGCCCTTTAATTGCATGTTGAACATTCATTTCGGCAAGTTCTAACCATTCGGCACGTGTTTCTCGTACACTGCTCTTAATCTGGACTTTCTTTTCAAACTGCTGTGCTAAGGCTTCTTCCAACTCTTTACGGTCAGGTAAGGCAGTATTCACAATCAGTTCGCTTGGTACTTCATCGGCAACCTGAAAGTAAAAGTTTGCCATAAAGTCACTTAGCATTTGACCAAGGTCATCGCCTAACATATCAGGAAAATAACTTTTACCTCCTAACATACGACCGTTACGTACATGCATAATCTGCACACATGTCACGCCAGCCTGATAGGCAATTGCCAAAATATCAGCTTCACCTTTCACTTTGAAAACGGCTTGCTGTGCTTGTACTTCGCGAAGTAAAGACAACCGATCCCGATAAAAAACAGCTTTTTCAAATTCAAGATCTGCCGCTGCCTGTTCCATTTTCGCAATCAGTTCCTGGTTTAACTCTTTAGTATCACCTTGTAAGAAACGAATACTGTTATTCACATCTTCTTTGTAATCTTCTGGCGAGACCAAACCTACACAAGGGGCCGAACAACGTTTGATTTGATATTGCAAACATGGACGTTTGCGCTGTGAAAAGTAACTATTTTCACATTGGCGAATATTAAAAAGCTTTTGTAAAACCAGTAAGGTATCTCGGGCACTATAAGCACTTGGATAAGGCCCAAAGAATTTACCAATTTGGTGCTTACCTTTGCCACGTCCACTGGCAATTCGTGGATACGGTTTATCTGCCGATACAAAGATATAGACGTATGACTTGTCGTCTCGCAGCATAATGTTATAAGGCGGACGATGTTGTTTAATTAAGTTTTGTTCTAAAAGCAGCGCTTCGGTTTCTGAACGTGTAACTAGCGTTTCAATATCATAAATTCGAGCGACTAAAGCTTGAGTTTTCGGATGCTCAATGGTTTTAACAAAATAACTCGACACCCGATTTTTTAGATTTTTAGCTTTACCAACATATAACAACTCCCCCTCTTTCCCTAGCATCTTATAAACGCCTGGAAGTTGGGTCAGATTAGCTAAAATTTTTTCAATATGGGGACGAGCGTTTTGATTCACTATTGGCATACATGGCTTAATATTGAATACCTAATGTGATGTTTTCACCTTTACTTTTCAAGTGCTTTACTGTGCCAGAACCTAAATTTGAAAAGGGATAGGAAAGTAGCCCGACAAAGTGTGTCGTACTTCCTTAAGAATCGAGGCGATAGTAGCTATATTTAACGTCTTTTTCTTTATAGACCGCATAGGTTTTTTGACGAAAATCTGAGAACCAGCCATTGCCTGTGTAACCTGCAATATGACCATATGTGTGTCCACTTGTTCGCTCAATAATATAAATATCGCCTTCTTGTGGACGGTTAAAAGCAGGTTTAATTTTCTTATAACCGTTCTTCTCAAGTGTATGCCCCCAGTCTGAAGCTGCTACCGGATGCTTAGACACATCGGCGCCTGCTGCTTGTAAAGCAATACGAATATTCTTGGCACATTTTTCTTTACTGTGCTTTGCAGACATACTTTCAAGCTTACTTGAGAACTTATGTAGATCAATATTTTGATCTTCCGATTTATGTCGTTTAGAAGCCGATCGATGATATTTTTTATTTCCCGAAGAAGCTTTGCTTAACATCGCTTTTGTTTTTAAGTCACCTTGAGAACTTTCTTCTTTTCTCACTTTGATATGGTGAACATATGCATGAGCTGCGTGATGAGCATGAGCCATTGTAAAACCTACTTCCGCTAACCAAGTCTTCGAAAAAACCGCGCCATTGTAGAATCAAAATTATCTGTTGGCTTTTAATAGTTGTAACAAATTGCCAGCACTGTGAAATGAGTCACAGAATTCGTTAAGTACTGTACAGCATAAAAAAACGCCCTTTCGAACTTACTAAAGATTGGTCAATCCCATCTATTTCAACACGATTGACCAAGCACTTATAGAGAGTTTCAGATTAGTTTAAATTATTTAAATAAACTGTTCGCTCTGCAGTTTTTTGAATAAAGCATTGTGTATATTGCATTTCCTGATTTTGCTTACGCATCTCAGCGGTCCAATAATCGGATTGCTTTTGGTAAGTTTCTAAGTCTTTTTCAGGAATTTCATCTACAGTCTTTTGTGCCAGCACCTTACATTCAACATCACGTTTTTTAAACCAATCCGATTGATCTTGTTTAAATTGAGTTTTTTTATCGGCACTCAATTTATCCCAAGTCAGATTTAAGCGTTCCACTTGCTTCGCTTTGTCAGCATCCAATTCTTTTTTACGAACATCCATGGCTTCCTGAGCCAGAGCAGTCTGCTCTTCATTATTTTGCTCAGATATTTGCAGATTTTCTTCAATATTTTCTTCAATCAACTCATTTTCTTTAACATAAGCTGCATATTGCACAGCTTTAGTGGCAACAAAAACCAATCCTTCAATCACACTATTTTGAGTTGGCAAGTCAAACACCAAACCTTCTTTATCTGTTTTTGTAATGTTATAGAAAAAGTCACCTTTCAATTGATCATTTTCAAGGGTCAAAGAGGATTCATTATCCGAAAAATAGTCATTGAGCGTATCCGATTCTTTATCAGAATGACGCAACTCTTCAATATATGCTTTTTCCGCACGTTTTTGTAAACCTTTAGGAAATGAAACAACCAATTGGCTTTCACAGCTGAGTTGTGTATTTTTTTGGCTTTCATCTTCTAACGGTAAAGTGCGAACATTTTTAATTTCAAACTTCAAACCGTGATTAATTTTATTAAGAATATCCGTATCAACCTGATATTGACTTTGCCTTAAACTACGTTCGATTTGTTTCAAATATTCTTTTTTCAAAGAGGTTTGAATCTGATTTAAATTATCAGGGTACGTACAGCTCCAATCCGAAATTGCTTCGACTTTTTCTGTTTTTGATTTTGGCTCTGGCTTAGATTTACCACATCCAGTCAATATCACTGCTGCAGTGAATGTAGTTATTACTAAAGCTTGTTTCATCACCGTATTCATTTATATTCCACGCAAATTTTTAAAATTTATTAAGTACAAGAAAGGCATATATTTACCAATCGCCTTATCATCCCAATAATTAAAATAGAATTCACCTGAAATTTTAAATAAAATACTCCCCACGCTAATAATCATCGTTTTAAATGCATAAAAATAAATCTAAATTATTTAAATAATCACAATAAAAAAAACGCCCTTTCGGGCGCTTTCATTAAAATACGTATGGTCGAACAAAAATCAGGAAGAAAATTCCAAGCATGAGGAACCATTTCAAGAAGTAATACAACTTACGATTACTAGCTTTTAAAGCTTTAGCTTTAATACGAATTTGATAAACATAACCAAAGGCTTTATTTAAGCCCCCTGTTTGGTCACCTGTTTCATTCGGTGAGCTTGCCGCAGTCATTACGTTACGACCAAACCAATGATTGAAACGTTCCATCCATTTTACTTTCATTGGACGTTCAACATCGGCAAAGAAGATGATACGGTTTTGATCGGTCTTATTTTCAGCATAGTGAATATAAGTTTCGTCAAACACGACACTTTGACCGTCACGCCAAGAGTATCTTTCACCATCTACATCAATGAAACAACGGTCATCATTTGGAGTAATCAGACCCAAATGATAACGGAGTGACCCTGCATAGGGATCACGGTGTTTTACCAAACGGCTGTCAGGAGCAAGTTCTGTAAACATTGCCGCTTTAATCGTTGGTAATGTTTTGAGTAAAGCCGTTGTTTTTGGGCAAAGTTCAGCAGCTGAAGGATGGCTTGATTCATACCACTTGAGGTAAAAACGTTTCCACCCTGTTTTAAAGAACGAGTTAAAACCTAAATCATTGTAGGTACTTGATGCTTTAATCCCACCTTGGTCATATAAAGCTTTCGCTTCATCTCGAATCATTTCCCAATTTTCATCTAACACTTTTAAATCTTTAAAGTGTTGAGTGTCGATATAGGGTTGATTCGGTACCTTTGAAAAGATGTACATTAAAAAGTTAATCGGTGCGAGCAAGGTTGAATGGTCAAAAAATTGACGATAAAACGAGTGACGCACTTTGCCGCGATGTTGGATATACAATGCAGATATCACAAAAATCGCTAATATGATCCACTTAATCATATTGCTACTCTTTCAAAGTTTAGGGCAACCTTACCTTAATTTTCTAAGGTAATAGCAACCGGAAGTTTATTTAATTGGCGCAAATTTTAACAAAATTGACTTATAAAAAGCGAATGTAAAAAATTAAACAGTGCATTTCGGAAAATTAAGAGGCCTTAATATAAAAAAAGCGCTTAATTTGTGGTGGTGATCATTCATTAGAAAATTGTGACTTTGTAGTCGATTTTTTTTAGACATTACCCCAGAACAATTGACCTTTTTGACAAGAAGTGAATAGGATAAAATTCTCATTTTTTATATAAAAAATTAAAGATTTATACTTTTTATAAATAAAAACTTAAATTAAAACAAAAGCCTTTACTCAGCAGCTATCTCTATGATTTTCTTTATGCATTTAATTGGTATGAATTCAATTAAAAATAAGATGACCCTTGCGTCACGGCTTGATACAACTTGTCGGGTTCTTTTTAGATATAGTTATCGTAAGATTAGCGAAGCATAAATGTGTACCGGAGCTGTACACACGCTTCATAACATCAACTTAGAAATCCTCCAAAACTAAGGAGATCAGGCATGATCCACGCTGGCAATGCCATTACCGTCCAAATGCTTGCGGACGGAATTGCAGAATTCCGCTTTGACTTACAAGGTGAGTCGGTCAATAAATTCAACCGTGCAACAATTGAAGATTTCAAAGCTGCTATCGCGGCTGTAAAAGCTAATAACGATATTAAAGGCTTAGTTGTTACCTCGGGCAAATCTACATTCATTGTTGGTGCAGATATTACCGAATTTGGTCAAAACTTTGCACAAGGCGAAAAAGCGATTGTTGACTGGCTTATGCCTGTTCACGAAATCTTCAATAGCTTTGAAGATTTAGACCTTCCAAAAGTTGCTGCTATTAACGGCATGGCTTTGGGTGGTGGTTTTGAAATGTGTTTAGTTTGTGACTATCGCGTGATGTCAGAAGCTGCACAAGTCGGTTTACCAGAAATCAAACTCGGTATTTACCCTGGTTTCGGTGGTAGTGTTCGTTTAAGCCGTCTTATTGGTATTGATAATGCAGTTGAATGGATGGCAATGGCTACTCCAAAGAAACCGGCTGCTGCACTTAAAGATGGCGCTGTAGATGCTGTGGTTGCTGCGGACAAATTACTTGACGCTGCTACTGATCTGGTTAAGCAAGCGATTTCTGGTCGTTTAAACTGGAAAGCAAAACGCCAAGAAAAACTTGAAGCTGTAAAATTGAACCCACTTGAACAAATGATGGCGTTTAACACAGCAAAAGGTGCGGTACTTGCTAAAGCAAATCCTGCTCAATACCCTGCTCCAAAATTATTACTTGATTCATTACAAGCTGGTGCAAGCCTTGCACGTGATGAAGCGTTAAAAGCTGAGGCTGAAGGCTTTGCCAAAGCAGCCGTAACTCCTCAAGCTGAAGCATTAATTGGTTTATTCATTAATGACCAAGTTGTTAAAAAAGCATCTAAGCAACATGAAAAAGGTGCTCATCCTGTAAACCAAGCTGCTGTACTTGGCGCAGGTATCATGGGTGGTGGTATTGCTTATCAAGCGGCAAGCAAAGGCACTCCAATCATCATGAAGGATATTGGTAACCCACAACTTGCATTAGGTATGAAAGAAGCAAACAACTTGTTAACCAAGCAAGTTGAACGCAAGAAAATGAAACCTGCGCAAATGGGTGAAACACTTGCTCGCATCCGTCCTACTTTAAGCTACGAAGAGTTTAAAGAAGTCGACATCGTGATCGAAGCGGTAACTGAAAATCCAAAAGTAAAAGAAATCGTACTTGCTGAAACTGAGAAAAATGTTCGTGAAAACACGATCATTGCTTCTAACACCTCTACTATTTCAATTACACGTTTAGCAAAAGCATTACAACGTCCTGAAAACTTTGTTGGTATGCACTTCTTCAACCCAGTTCACATGATGCCACTTGTTGAAGTTATTCGTGGTGAAAAAACTTCTGAAGAAGCAATTGCAACTACGGTCGTTCTTGCTCAAAAAATGGGTAAAACACCAATCGTTGTAAATGACTGCCCAGGATTCTTGGTTAACCGTGTATTGTTCCCTTACTTCGGTGCATTTGACCTTCTTGTAAAAGACGGCGCAGATTTCCAGCAAATCGACAATGTAATGTCTAAGTTCGGTTGGCCAATGGGTCCTGCTTATCTGATCGATGTTGTAGGTATCGATACAGGTGTACATGGTGCTGAAGTGATGGCTGAAGGTTTCCCTGACCGTATGAAGCCAGACTACAAAGGCGCGATCGAAGCAATGTACGAAGCGAAGCGTCTTGGTCAAAAGAATGATGTAGGTTTCTACAAATACGAACTCGATAAGAAAGGCAAGAAAGCAAAAACTGTTGATCCAACAGCGTATGAAGTGATTGCTCCATTCGTAACTGGCGAAAAACGCGAATTTGATAACCAAGAAATTATTGACCGTATGATGCTTGCTCTTTGCAATGAAACTGTTCGTTGCTTAGAAGACAACATTGTAGCGACTGCGTCTGAGGCAGACATGGCAATGATTATGGGTATTGGTTTCCCTCCATTCCGTGGTGGTCCATGCCGTTACATCGACCAAACAGGTGTTGCTGAATACGTTGCACTTTGCGACAAATATGCGCACTTAGGTAAGGCTTATGAAGCGCCACAAATGTTGCGCGACATGGCTGCTAACAACAAAAAATTCTACGGTTAAGGAGCGACGTGAATGGCTACTTTAAATCCACGTGACGTTGTGATTGTTGATGGCGTTCGTTCTGCCATGGGCAAATCTAAAAACGGTATGTTCCGTAATGTACGTGCCGACAGTTTATCTGCTGAACTTGTACGTGCGCTCGTTGCCCGTAACCAGTTTGATGTAAATGAAGTTGAAGACCTGATTTGGGGCTGTGTAAACCAGACCCTAGAACAAGGTATGAACATTGGCCGTAACATCGGTTTATTGGCTGGCTTGCCTAAAACTGTGGCTGGTCAAACAGTTAACCGTCTTTGTGGTTCTTCTATGCAGGCAATCCACACTGCGGCTGCACAAATTGCAACAAACCAAGGTGATATCTTCATTATTGGTGGTGTAGAGCACATGGGCCACGTAGGTATGATGCACGGCATCGACCTTAACCCTGAAGCATCTAAACACTACGCTAAAGCATCTAACATGATGGGCTTAACTGCTGAAATGTTAGGTCGCATGAACGGCATTACCCGTGAAGAACAAGATGCATTCGGTGTTGAATCTCACCGTCGTGCTTGGGCTGCAACTCAAGAAGGCCGTTTCAAAAATGAAATCATTGGTGTTGAAGGCCACGATGCAAATGGCTTTAAAATCCTTTGCGACATCGACGAAGTGATTCGTCCAGATGCAAATCTTGAAGCGTTCAAAGCATTAAAACCTGTATTTGACCCTAAAGGTGGTTCAGTAACAGCAGCAACATCTTCTGCTCTTTCTGATGGCGCTTCTGCAATGTTGCTTATGTCTGCTGAACGTGCACAAGCATTAGGTTTAAAACCACGTGCCGTGATCCGCTCTATGGCGGTTGCTGGTTGTGATGCAGCAATCATGGGTTATGGTCCAGTTCCAGCAACTCAAAAAGCGCTTAAACGTGCTGGCTTATCAATTGCTGATATCCAGACTGTTGAGTTAAATGAAGCATTTGCTGCACAAGGCTTGTCTGTTCTTAAAGGCTTAGGTCTATATGACAAACAAGACATCGTGAACTTAAATGGTGGTGCAATCGCTCTTGGTCACCCACTAGGCTGTTCAGGTGCTCGTATCACCACTACGTTGTTAAATGTAATGGAACAACAAGATACTCAAATCGGTCTTGCAACGATGTGTATCGGCCTTGGTCAAGGTATCGCAACAGTGATCGAACGTGTTTAATTAACACCAAGATAAAAAAATCCCCGCTATGTGCGGGGATTTTTTTATAAAGCAAACTTTTCACCAACATTCATTTCATAAATTTTTTTAGTTAAAATTCCTTTTAACCTTTCATATTCATTTTTAATTTCACTAATCGAAATGTAACAATCAACATTATTATTAAAAACTATTTCTGATAACAAAGATAAATCCATTAACTCTATGTTTGAATTAATTATTTGATAAGGACTAATAATTACATTAGTGTTTTTATAAGAAATTACTAAAATTGGAAAAAGTTTCAATATAAGTTTATCTTCTATCAATATTGATGAATTACCCCACCATTGATTATAGTGACTTCTTACAATCTCAAAAATATGATCATTTTCATGTTGAGCTGGGTCAACAAAGTTGTTTATTTCTATTTCTGACCAATCAAAATTATATTCATAAATTTGATCAAATGGCTCACTTTCAACTTTCGTCAAAAACATAATATCAATATATTCTCTATCATATTGCTCAGTATCAGCACATTCATTTAACTCATAAAAATTTATTTTAAAATCATTATCTCTAACATACTTAACTTCATTTAAGAAATCAAATAAAATTCTTAGCTGTTTATAAGATTCACCATTTATTATTAATACTTTTTCATCATCAATATAATTTACTACTTTTCTTACCACAGAGTTATTATTAGTTAGAATATATACATCATCGTATTCTAAAATGTCTAAAATCGACAATTTAGTATCTTTAAATTTGAATTTATACTCTTCCCAGCCAGAGATATTTGTCTTATCTCTAAACACTAACTTATTTAACACTTTTGCTTCTATATTTTTGTCCTGATCATGATTCAAATTCAAATACTCAGTCATTAATTTAATTACATCAGACTTATGTTTTTTTTCAAAACTAGACTTCCATTTATCTCTATTAACCTCTAAAGCATCATTAGCTTTTTCACCAAAATAATCTAACATAATAGAAAAAGGAAAATTAATAAATGTGTTTTTAGTATTTTGCCCTCTAAAACCAACAAACCGATCACTGACCTCATTATATTCAAGTGAAAAATTGTATGCTACATTCCGTTCATTACTCCAATTAAAATTGAACTCTAATTTTTTTGAGTTTTTTATAAAAATAGGTGAGTAAGAAAAAATTTTATAGATACTTTCTAAAAAAACTCTCTTAGATTCTTCAAAAATTATATTCATATCTAATTTTGAATTATTTTTCTTAAGACTTTCAAAAAAATTATCCAAAATTAGTCCAGTTGATTTAATATAGAATGATAACTCAGTACCAACTTTACTTTTAAAATCATATTTTTTTGTTATAAAACAATAACCTTTCTTTCCTCCTAAAGGGCTACTCATTTTAATATCTAAGCTTTCATTAGCATAAAAGCTTTTAGTTACAAAGTGAATATCTCTATAATCTTCGGGTAGATCTTTTGATAAAAGAAAACAACTATGCAAACCTATACCAAATTCACCAGATGGTTTCATCCAAGTAGGCATTTCTTTAATTAGCTTATTCTTATTAATATTATTTTTTGAACCAGCCATACTTTGCATATATTTTAAATCATCAGATGATATACCAATACCATTATCTTTGATAGTAACCTGCCAAACTCCAATACTTTTATTATTTTCATCTTTAATATCATTAATTAATATTTCTAATGGATATTTTTCTAGAATTTTCCTAAACTCATCATTATAAGGATTCATATTCTTCAGAAATTCTTGATCCTCTTCCAACCAGATTCTAAGCATAGTTGCATCAATAGAATTTTGGATCAATTCACGATAAATACTTAAATCACTACTGTATAAATTTGCTCCCTGCAATAATTCCATGCCATTTTTTTCATCAATAGTAAACTTCATCGGTTTATTATTTAAAAGTATTTTTTCTTTTTTCACACCTTTATCATATTTTACCTCCATCCTCACTTCTAATTGCTCAATTGTCGGTAGTGAACCAAATTTTAAACTTGGTACGATTAAATTCCATTGAGACATCTGATTTTGGAATTCTTCACGTATCCATCCAAACCAATTTTGAGTTTCGACATAAGACATCTCATCAGGACATTCTGCAACTAGCTTTACTGTTCGTTTATCAAGCTGAAATTCACGCAATGACAGATGTTTATTATTATGATGTTTACTTACTGAAGGCATATTACTGACATGCTTTGCCATAACAGGGCAAAAACGGTTGTCATCTAAATCAAATAAATCACCTAAACGAAGTAAACATCCTATAAAGCGCGGATGACAATCTTCTGTACCTAAACCTGTCTGTTTATAAGGTAACGTTTCCATTAAAATATCAAAACTCATACCATGAGAAACACAAATTTGTCCTAAATAACGATAAATTCGGTTCGGTAAAAGTTCTGTTCTAGGTGATGTTATTCCTAAATCTTTGAAAGGGTCTTCAACCAATTTTCCAACTCTTTTGTCATGCCCTCTTCTAAACCATTCCGCAATTAGTTGGCGATATTTTTCCACCCCATCAAAAGGATGATCTACAGTACCAATTGCTGATAACCAATTATTTTCGACATAAGCTTGGCAAAATTTCTGTAAATCATGTCCTTTTTCATTCGCGATTGTTTGGATCATAAAATTGAAGTCAGGATTTGAATGCACGTCTTTAGCATTTTTTGCATCTACTAACATTCCTACGTCATGCCAATATGCAGCTTCAAGAATTAACCATGCATCTGTGGCACTTAACAAATCAACATCTTCACCAAGAACACGTTCGATATTCACTAATATTTGTTGTGAGTGTGATGCATTATGATTACTAAAGTGCGGATAAAATCCCCCAATATTTTCTAATGCCTTTCCTACTAACTTTTGATCGAACTCCCACTGAGCATATAAAATTGCAACGTTAGCATCTGCTTCGCATTTATTCTTGAGGTGCTGAATTAATCTTGTACTCATATCTTTATTTTTAAATAAGTATAGTTACACCCATAATAACGCAACTTTTACTTTTCGATCAAAATAACAGATTCTTTTTAAATAAAAATCCCCGCTCAATGCGGGGATTTTTTTATCGACCAGCTAATCCATTCTCGATTTTCTTCTGCAAATCTATAATGTCATCAATATTTACTTTCATCGTACCTTCACGAAAAGCATCGACATTACTTCGGTAAATTTTCAGAGGCTCTAACATCTTAAAAATACCATTGGTTGGATCAGAAGACTGTATCCCACCCGCTACCGCTAAAATATATTCTTGTAGAAATGGAGAAAGTTGAGACAAATCAGGCTGTGCCATAACTGGCTGATAATCTACCGTAGTCATGCCTTCAGGGACTAAAGCATTTTGTATATCGTAATGCGTTTTATACTCATGATGTTGCAGCGCCTGACGCACTTTTTTATCTTCTTGGAAGGGTACAAATCCTACCTCTTCACGTAGCTCAGATTCAGCCATAACGCGAATTGTTGGTAAAGTAGCCACTTCTCCTGCTTGAACAGTCGGTAAACCCATAAAAGCAAATGCAGCAATGAAGGCTGATTGTTTTAGAAAGTTCATAACTTGCTCCAAAAATCACTCACCCTATTTTCAACTAAAAGATGATGATTAAATTAAAAGTATCTATAAATAGGCTACAACAAAGTCGAATTTGATTCAGTAAGGCTCAGATAAACGGTAAATATAATTAAAATTTTTAATGTAATAGTAAGAGACTTTATTTATTCAAGAATGAAATTTATATAAAACACTCTATAACTTGGACAAAAGAAAAGTGTTCAGATTATAGAGTGCAATTTAACTTATTGGTTTTATTTGCTGTCTAACATCTGTTTTAAAGAATCAACTAATTGCGGAAATTTCGTATAACCTTCTCTACCCAAAAAATGCCCACCATTAGGAACGGTAATGTGCGGCGCATCAATTTCTTTCGCCAATTCAATCGTCAGTTTGGGCGGAACCAAATCATCATTATCCGATAAATACACCAGCTTTTTCTTTATGTCCTTAAAGTAATTTGTATCGACTTTACTCTTCGTTATATAACTATTAAGAACAGAAGAAACTGAAATGTAACCAGAAAATCCGGATACTAAAATCATTCCTCCAATATTTTGATAGTCATGTCTTTGCAAAAAGTGCAGTAACGTAATCACCCCTAAACTGTGCGCAACAAAATAGGTATTTTCATCCACCTTAGGGATCTGTTGATCTAAAACTTTCTGCCATGCATCTACGTCTGGATTCTCAGCATCTGGAAATGGAATTAAAGTAACCGTTGTATTTTCATTTTCTATTTGATGTTTTAAATCTAGAAACCAATGATCATCGATAGAAGCAGAGTAACCGTGAAGCACAAATATTTGACGCATGTTCTTCTCCTGAAGTTCAAGTGTTTTGGCATTTGCAACAAATGACATTAATCCGAATATCACCAATAAAATGAGTTTTCTAATCATTGAACAAGTACCATTTTGAAATATAAAAACATGCTAAACTATGACACCACTGTTAAGGTCAACCCATATTTTATGAACCTAGCTAAAGTTTCCGAGCTCACAAAAGTAAGCCCACGTATGCTGCGGTATTATGAAAATTTAGGGCTTATACAGCCTCATCGAGCGAGTAATAATTATCGAAGTTATACGCAAAAAGATATTGAAAATATTAAGAAAATTAAAATATTAAATGACGCAGGTATGAACCTGAAAGACATTCATGTTTTATTGCCATGTTTTGATTTAGATGAACGGGTATTTACGCTGTGTCCAGTGGTTCAAGAAAAACTGCAAACAGAACTTAAGCATGTGTCCGATCAGTTAAACAAACTGCAAACTTCTCAAAGTTTATTACAATCTTTCTTGGCAAAAGGAAAAGCTGAGAGCACCAATATTTAAAAAGTGATGCTCCTCCTATAGCTATTCTTTTAACTCTCCTTCCAAGGCAGCTACATTCTTTTTCTTAATTTTTTCAATTTTTGCATTAAGTTTTAAAACGTCTTGATACAGTGCATTAAACTTTTTGACCTGAGCATTTTCATGGAAAAGTATCATCTGATCTTTCTTTTGCCATGGATAAGTTTTTAAAAGCTTAAACATTTCTTCTGCTTTATCTAAAATTTGTAGCTCAATCATAAAAATTGCATGGTCCTGATCGGCTTTTTGCTGAGCTCCTAATTTTATTTCGAGGATTTGTCTCATCTCTTTATCAACAGACAGTTCCTGAATTTTTGCCAAGAAGGTTTTATGAATTTTTTCATATTCGGATTGATACTTATCTGAAGCTCTGCGAACATCGGCTAGCATTTTTTCGGTTTCAGCATATTTTTGTTTTTTATCATGATCTAAACGGTCAACATTTAAAAACGTATCCCATTTCGCAGCTTTTAATTCTCTTAAATATTCATTACGTGCATTTACATTTTGGACCCAATAACTCAAAAGAAACTCTGAGACTTGTTTGTAGTGTCCTGCCAGCCGTTTATCGTGAATATCAAGTTGTACAGGTTTAGTCCAGTCTTGGGCCTGATCATAAAGCTGATTCATTTTTTCAGTCATTACCACATCAAACATTTGACTGCTATCTTTGGCTTGCTGCTGTTTTATATGTTGATAGGTAAAAAAAACAATACTCGTAATAACAACCAGACTTGCAATTGCAATCAAAACTCGGCGCATACACACCTCCTATTTCCATTCTTATAGTTTTGCTCTTTATAGTTATAAAATAGAGCTTATAGCTCTTTATATGCCATTTATTTCACAATACGCAACACTCTATTCTCTATTCAATGCTTTAAATCCGTGTACATCACCCCTATTATGATGGGTAAATTATATTTATGAGATTCTCCCATGCGTGTTGATGTCTGGTCTGATGTAGTATGCCCTTTCTGCTATATCGGCAAAAAACGCCTTGAACATGTCGCTGCCGAGGCAGGTATCGAGCTTGATATTCACTGGCATAGTTTCGAACTAGATCCTGATGCTCCCGCAAAACATGACACTTCAAATACTGAGCGTTTGGCTAAAAAATATGGCCGTACCTATGAAGAGATGGAAGAAATGGAACGCAACATTGCGGCCATGGCTGCTTCTGAAGGTATTGACTTCCAATGGCAAAAAGCCAACTCAGGCAATAGCTTTAATGCACACCGTATTATCCACCTTGCACAAAGTAAAGGTTTAGGAAACGAAGCAAAAGAAGCCTTTTTCCATGCTTATATGACTGAAGGTTTAACTATTGGCGAACGCGAAGTTGTAGAAGAAATTGCTTCTCGTATTGGCCTTGATAATGCCGAAGTTGAATATGTACTCGATACAAATGAGTTGGCTGACTTTGTTCGTCATGATGAAAAAATTGCACATGAGCAACTCAATGTAACTGGCGTACCTTTCTTTGTATTTGACCAAAGAATCGCACTTGCAGGAGCACAACCTCGTGAAGTGTTTTTACAAGTACTAGAACAAGCACAACTCAAGGCAAATGCTGAAAATATCGAGCAAGATGACGCAGCTGTTTGTAATGATGAAACATGCGATATTCCACAAAATAAATAGGCTTAATAATAAAGTGTGAACGAGTCGTATGTTTTATCACCATTTTAGCAATAGAGCGTTCTAAAAAAAGAACTATTCAATTGTTTAAAATCGGTTTATGATTGCGGCTTAGAATATTCGCGCTGTAATGTTCTGTTTTTTATGTGTTTAATGATCGGAATTTGAAGTTTCCTTGATCAAAAACTCCCCCTAGTTTGGGGGATTTTTTTTGCTTAAAAATTATCGCTAATAGCTTAAACTTTTTAATTAATTTCAAATATGTAAGAAAAGTTAAATTTACTTAAGTTTTGTGTCGTCCTCTTGATTTTATTAGAAAAATCTACAAAAGTGACAATAACAACAAAACATAAAGATAGATATGAAAACATTTCACATCATTACATATCGGCAGCTTTTTGCCCTTTTGACCTTAGGATTTGGTTCAGTATGTATGGCTCATGCAGAAGTAAATTCTTCCTCAACCCAACAAGTAAACGGTTTGTCATCTGGAGCACAAACTGAAGAAAATAAAGATGAAAATCTTTTAGACCAAATTCCAAGATGGATTGATGCAACCCCAACGATTTTCCCGGAGCAGTCCAACGAACCGATTGTTCCACCAACCGAGCAAACCGAAGATCAGACTTGGTTTGACCGTAAACAAAAGAAAATCCGTAATTGGGCCGATCGTACATCTGGAAAAATTGATAATTGGTTTGGTGAAGTTGACCCACAAAAACCCGCGTCAGCCACCATTCGGGTCATGATCGATAACTATTGGAATGAATATGATAATTATGAAATCAAGCCCAGAATTCGCGGTAAGATTAAATTACCTACTCTAGAGAAGCGTTTAAGTGTGGTATTTGGTGATGACTCTTTAGATGACGAATTTAATAATAGCCCAGCCAATATCAATCAAAACCCAAATCAAGATCCAAATAAAAAGTTAGATGGTAAACGAACTCGAGATGACAACAGCTCAATCGCATTACGTTGGTCAAATTTCTCGAAAAAGCTACCTTTTGAAACAGACGCTGACTTAGGTATCCGTTCTGGCGATGATATTTATGTCCGTTTAAAAGCATCGAGAGACTGGCAACTCCGTAATGATTTTAAATTTTATGCAGAACAAATTTATCGTTATGGCATAGATAGTGAAAACTACTTACGTACTAATCTTGAACTTACCCATACTCGTCCAAATCAGCCAATCTTATCAAACCAGTTCAGCTTAACTTATGCCGATGATCAAGATGATGATTTGACATGGGAAAACCGTCTTTTCCGAGAACATAGCTTCTTTGCAAATAACCGTTTTAACTATGGCATTTATACAGGTGGCTACTACAATGACAACGATTTACGTTTAAACAGTTGGGGACCATTTGTATCATGGCGTCAGCCTGTTTTACGTGAATGGTTCTTTGTACAAGGCGACCTCAATTACTTTAATGACCATCGTGAAGATCGCAACCATTATGTGAGCACATTCTTACGATTAGAAGCCCTTTTCTAAGCTTAAAAATCACCTTGGGTTCCCCATCCAAGGTGATGAATAATAAAATACTTTTAAATAAAAATTTAAGTTTTTCTTCTTACAATAACGAGCTAATTTTTGATTCCTGATCTTCAGAAAAATGAATCAATTCTCTTCTTTTTCATTTGAATACAGATCTACTGCCTTACTTTGCATTTATAGCTTAGGTATGCTGGTTTTAATTCCTCATATACAGCTTTTTCCTATTTCTTTGAAACACTTACGCTCTACAAGGCGACCCCTGTATTCGTCTGTGGTTACTCTGAAAACAAAAAGTCAGACTGTATCTTTTTTACATTCACCATGCGAAGTAGAACCAGATCATAGTTCAGATACCGCACTTATTCAGGACCTGATGGCGGTATTTGGAAATGATACGTTGTGGAGTCGCGCAGCCCAACCCAAACATCCTTATAAAACCTTTGGCAAGGTTAAGAAGAAAGCTTCAACTCTTCATGTTTCAGAAAATAATCCGCTCACAGCAAGTTGGAATACCATTTCAACCTGGATGCCGTTTGAAAATGATCTTGATCTAGGCTCAAACTCGGAAAGTGATGTTTATGTACAATTTCTTGCCAAGAAAAAATGGAATTTACGACATAACATGAGTCTAGATACTGAGCAAATTTTCCGATATGGTTCGACTAGCCGGAATTACACTGAAACGACGCTGAACTTAACGCAGAAAATGCAAGATAACACATTATTTTCCAATACATTTAATGTAAATAAGAGTGGAAAAGAAGATTACAACTGGGGGAATTGGACTTTCCAACAATTTGAATTTGTAAAAGATAATCGTCTGACTTACGGTATTTATAGCGGTGGCGTATATACCAAAAATGATATTCGACTAAATAGCTGGGGTCCTTATATTTCATGGCGTCAACCGATATGGAGAGATTGGATTTTTATGCAAAATGATCTTAATTTCTTTAACCATCTTGATGATGACCCCAAGCATCAGCTCAGTGTCCAAATGAATCTAGAAGCTAATTTTTAGACAAAAACCATCAAATTGTGGATAACTCTTTCTTTATCCACAAAAAAGCCCCTGATAATTCAGAGGCTTTTTCTATTGCAAAATTATTTTAGCAACAAGCTATTAATGCGCTTCACATAAGCTGCCGGATCTTCCGGTAATCCACCTTCTGCAATCACCGCCTGATCAAAAATCACATTCGCCAAATCATCAAATTGTTCTGAACCTTCAAGTTTTTTCACTAAAGGATGCTCAGGGTTAATTTCTAAAATTGGCTTGATTTCAGGTACGGCTTGCCCTGCTTGTTTGAGCATACGAATAAGTTGAGGAGACAACTCGCCTTCACTAGTCACTAAACATGCCGGAGAATCTACCAAACGAGTCGTTACACGGACTTCTTTGGTTTTAGCCTTCAATGAATCACTTAATTTCTCAACAACAGGCTTAAACTGTTCAGCCGCTTGCTCAAGTGCCTTTTTCTCTTCAGCATCTTGCAAGTCACCTAAATCAACTGCACCTTTAGATACATTCTTCAATGGCGTACCGTCAAACTCGTGAACAAAGTTCATTGCCCACTCGTCAACACGCTCTGCCATTAATAATACTTCAATGCCTTTTTTCTTAAACAACTCCAACTGTGGAGAGTTCTTAGCAGCAGCTAAACTTTCAGCAGTCACATAATAGATAGCTTTTTGGCCTTCTTTCATGCGTGCCTTATAGTCCGCAAAAGAAGTTGTTACTTCATCATTTGTTGAAGTTGCATAACGTAATAATTTTAAAATACGTTCGCGGTTACCGAAGTCTTCACCCAAACCTTCTTTAAGAACTGAGCCAAACTCAGTGTAGAACGTTTTGAATTTTTCTTGGTCTTTTTCATCTTCAGATTTAGCTAAGCCATCAAGCAAAGTGAGTACACGGCGTGCGTTACCTTCACGGATTGTCTTAACATCACGGCTTTCTTGCAATAACTCACGGCTGACATTAAGCGGTAAATCAGCGCTGTCCACGACACCTTGTACAAAGCGTAAATAGTTTGGAATTAAATTGTCCGCATCATCCATAATAAATACGCGTTTTACATACAGCTTAATTCCTGCTTTTGCTTCACGTGTAAAAATGTCATGAGGTGCTTTACTTGGAATATAAAGTAACTGGGTATATTCCGTACTACCTTCTACACGGTTATGTGCCCATGCAAGCGGAGCTTCAAAGTCGTGAGTTAAGTTTTTATAGAACTCAACATATTGCTCTTCAGTCACTTCACTCTTGTTACGTGTCCATAGGGCACTTGCCGAGTTAATTGCTTCCCACTCATCTGTTTTGACCATTTGGCCGCCTTTAGGCTCCTCACCTTCAGCAACCTCTTCTTCTTGCCAAACTTCTTTTTGCATTTCAATTGGCAAGCTAATGTGGTCAGAATATTTATTAACGATTTGCTTAACTTTATAAGACTCTAAATAATCAAGCGCATCATCACGTAAGTGAAGAATAATGTCAGTACCGCGTGAAGCTTTATCAATTTGCTGAACTTCAAACTCACCTGTACCACCACTGATCCAACGCACCCCTTCAGAAGCATCTAGACCTGCGCGGCGTGATTCAACCGTAATTTTATCGGCAACAATAAAACCTGAGTAGAAACCAACACCAAACTGACCAATTAACTGAGCATCCGCTTTCTGGTCACCCGTCAATTTTGACATGAAATCTTTAGTACCTGATTTTGCAATTGTACCCAAGTTATCAATAGCTTCTTGTTGGCTTAAACCAATACCGTTATCAGAAATCGTTAAAGTTTTATCTTCTTTATTTAAGCTGATTCGTACATGTAAATTAGGGTCATTTTCATAATATTCAGGATGATTAATTCCTTCGAAACGCAATTTATCACATGCATCTGATGCATTAGAGATAAGTTCACGTAAGAAAATTTCAGGGTTTGAATAGAGAGAATGCGTCACTAAATGTAAAAGCTGTGCTACTTCCGCTTGGAAACTATAATTTTGTGATGCTTGTTCACTCATAAATCACTCCTTAAATTTTGAAGTCTGTTTGTTCTCGAATGCTTTATGAATGGAGTACTTCTAGAATTTTTCAATCCTGAATATTAAAAAATTTTACTCTAATTAAAATGGTCCATGGCTTAAGACCCTATCTTGTAAAATAGTGTCTAGTTGTTTTTGTCTTTGCTGATATGCCTTAGAAATACAACTCACATTAGCTGCACAAGCATTTCTTTTTTTCAGCCATTGCTGCTGTGTATCTTTTTGATTATCACGTCCACCCATTGGTAGTGCATGTAAAACAATTTGATATGTCGTTGCCATTTTGACATCGGCATCATTTAAAGACCGGTTCTTACAAATACTGAGTTCAGTCTTTGTTTTTGCAGCATTGCAAGAGAAACTAGCAGCTTGCAAACTATGCGTAAAAGCTAAACCACTAAAAAGTGCTAGCCCCATGGCAAATTTTCTATTCATCATGTTATTCCTTTAAAAATGTATAAAAAATAGTTTAGAAATAAAGAGCGGTAAAATATGTATAAAACTGTCTATTTTATGCGTTTTTTAGTGAGAACCATGAAATAAAAAACCTCACATAAAAAGCTATGTGAGGTGCCTGAATCTAGGTTTATTATTATATTCTTTCTATTTATTATTATGCTTAGAATTTATAGCTATAACCTAAAGTGTAAACAAACGGGTTGATATCTAAATCAAACTTATAATTAGCTACTGAAGGGTCAATTGTTACCTCTGGACTAATATCTGCATAACGAACATCTACAAATACTCCCCAATTTTTAGCATCAGCAGGTTGGAAATTAAAACCAACTTGGCCAGCGACACCAAAATCTTCTTTAACTTTTACAGCAACACCTTGTTCATCCCAAGGAATAAATGCTGTTGCCCCGATACCAATATACGGTGTAAAACGAGTCGAGTTTTTAA
The DNA here is from genome assembly GCF_031196675.1 of Acinetobacter sp. 148. Lineage (NCBI taxonomy): Bacteria > Pseudomonadati > Pseudomonadota > Gammaproteobacteria > Moraxellales > Moraxellaceae > Acinetobacter > Acinetobacter sp. 148. The sequence goes on from NZ_JAVIMT010000006.1 coordinate 53,560, forward strand.
AATGATATTTTGCTGTAATTGTTGGTGGTAATTGTTTAATACGCGCTTTTTTTTCGCCATTGAGCAATACATCGTGATTAATAGGTGTTGCTAATAATAATTCTGCCGAAAATGGAGATTGACCAAAAAAGTATTCTACTGATGGAGAAAATGCATATTCATGATCAGCCTTTACTACACCTAAAGGTGTTGTTGTATCTTCAGATGGAGCAATAACACTACCCCCAAATTTTACTTGCCAATTACCAGCAAAAGTAAATGAAGACACCCCCATTAATGCAACAACTAATACTTTCTTGAACACTTTAATATCTCCAACCTTATTTATATTTATAATAAACATTTATTTTAAATTGATGCAACACCCATTATAAAATTATTTTTATATTTATTTTTAAATAACTGTTTTAAATAAAATTATATATTAACCGACTATTTTAATTGGTTTTTATTCCAACCTAATTAATCAGAATTATTTTATATAACCAACCTTTTTAATAAACTTTAAATCCCGAGTATTTTAATATAGTTTATTCTAAATACATGTTTTGTTTATACCACAAAAAAACCTCCTTAATCATTATCTCTAGATAAAAACTAAGGAGGTCTTTATTTAATATTTTATAAAAATTATAAAACCATGGCTGCAATCCAACCAAAAATTAATAGCGGAATATTAAAGTGAATAAATGTTGGTATCACAGTATCCCAAATATGGTCATGTTGCCCATCTACACCTAAACCTGCTGTTGGTCCTAAGGTAGAATCAGAAGCCGGAGATCCAGCATCACCTAAAGCAGCAGCTGTCCCGATAAGTGCAATTGTCGCTAACGGTGAGAAACCGAACTGGACACATAAAGGTACATAAATAACAGCTAATACAGGAACACTTGAGAAAGATGAACCTATACCAATCGTGACAAATAGGCCAATACAAAGCATTAAAAATGCAGCAAGCGCACGGTTATCACCAATGATTTCTACCACACCTTTAACCAACTGGTTAATATCTCCGGTATGAGTCATAACCGAAGCAAAACCGGCAGCAGAGATCATAATAAAGCCGACTAGAGCCATCATTCTCATGCCTTGTACAAAGACATCATCTGCATCTTGCCATTTAAAAATGCCTGCCGTAGAAAGCACTGCAAAGCCCACTAAACCACCCAAGATCATTGAGCCGGAATAAAGCTGCGCAACTAAAGTGAGTCCAATAGCCAGTAAAGCCATAAAAATTGTTTTTTTAGCAATAACAGGGCCTTGCTCTGCCTCATGTTTAAGTTCTTCTGCGTCTGCTTTTAAGTCTGCTGTTTCATCTTGTGCAGTTGCACGAAGAGGTTTATCTAAATCAATTGTAGTTACAGGGCTTATCGAACGGTCAGCATAAATCCGTGGCTTACGGTAACTGATAAATACCGCAACCAAGGTGCCTAGAACCATTCCCAAAACTGGAATTGCCATACCAATAGGCATCATGCCACGTTCTACATGTAAACCATAAGCAGCACCAATTTTGTTGATATTTCCCATCAAAATCTGTTCAAGGAAAATCGCACCAAAGCCAACAGGTAAGAAAATATATGTCCCAACTAAGCCTAGCGTAAGTACACAGGCTGCGGCGCGGCGGTCTAATTTTAAATGGTTCATTACCCGCAATAGAGGCGGAACCAATACTGGAATAAAGGCAATATGAACTGGAATAAGGTTTTGAGAGAAAATAGCTGCGATCAGTAAAATACCTAATAGTAAATATTTCACTTTAGTTTCTCGGCTTTTCCCCGCTTCCATTCCCAATAAACCAATCAGTTTATGGGCAAGTAAATCGGGTAATCCAGATTTTGAAAGTGCCAGAGCAAATGCCCCTAACACTGCATAGGCAAGTGCAACCTCAGCACCATCACCAAGACCAGCGTTAAAGGCTTCAACAGTTTGAGAAAGGCTTAAACCCGCTACGAGGCCGCCCACAATGGCAGAAACCACTAAAGTCAGTACGACAGAAACGCGCGCCAGTGATAATAAGAACATCACTGCAATCGCAATAACGACAGCATTCATGAATAAGTTCAGAGCAAAACAAAAGGCGATATTCTACCAGATTCACCTCTATGAAGCCGAAAATATCGCCGAATTACCAGTTTTGTATATTAAACAGTCACTTATTAGCTCTGCGAGTCAATAAATTGGCGAATATGAGCTGCCACTTTTTCAGCCTGACTCAAAATCGCCCAATGATTTGCTTCAAGCTCAACATATTCGAAGTTTTCAACCCATTTTGGCATCGCTTCTGTAATATATTCTGGGCTGACAAAAGTGTCATACTTTAAAATAATTGCTTTAACTGGACATTGCGCATAACGCTGACGAGGACGAGTTAAACGTGGAATAAAATTCGCACGATATAAGTTAATACCGTATTTCCCATCTGAGGAAATATTACTATTTAAAGGCAAATTATCTTTTCGCTCTAAGTCATTTAAGATCTTACCCCACTTCTCTGGACTAAACAGCGACCATGCAGTTGGAGCAATTAGCGGTAAATGGAATGCTCCGATATACCATGATTTTGTGAGTATTTTTAGGATCTGTGCAGGTGATGTTTTAAACTTCTCTCTTAAGAAAAGTGCCGCATGATCCAAACATGGACCGGAAATTGTTGTATAAGAGAGTAAACGGCCTTTAAATTTAGGTTCTGTTGCAGATTCCCAAGACTGAATTGAACCCCAATCATGCGCAGCCATATGGAACTGTCGATTTGGGATTACCTCATCTACGACTTCCTGCAAATCTAAAGATAAACGTTCTAAACGGTAATCTCGTATCCGTTTAGGAATAGAGGATAAGCCTGCCCCACGGACATCATAAGTCACAATATAAAAATCATTGATTAAATGCTCAATGACCGATTCCCATACTTCCTGATTATCTGGATAACCATGCACTAACACTAATGGAGTATTTTTCTCATCACCCCAAGCTTTGGCACACAGGGTTTGTTGATCACTTGTCGTTACGGCATAAATCTTTGGCTGCATAATCATTTCCTATTTTGTTTTTCAATCGATCATGTCGTTAATCGGATAAAGCATTGCCATCAATATAAAAAAGATGATACTTATCTAGTATGACCAGTGTTGCAATAAAAAAAATTGACTATTATGGCTATTTTAAAAAAACTTCAGAACATTCCTTCAATTTCCAAATTCTTATTTAACCATTACCCACCTTACCGTGGAGCTGGAATTCATATTGAAGTCATGAATTTAGAGCTCTGTCATGTTCGGGTAAAAATGCCACTTACTTGGAAAAATCAAAATCTGGTAGGCACTCACTTTGGCGGAAGCCTTTATTCAATGGTTGACCCCTTTTATATGTTGATTCTTATGCATCATCTCGGATCAAAATATATTGTTTGGGATAAAGCAGCTGAAATTAATTTTTTATCACCTGGCCGAAGTACCGTTTATGCTGACATTCGCGTTGATTTAGCAGAAATTGAACAAATTCGTGAACTTGCCGAAAACTATGCTCCTGTTCTTAGAACATATCATTTAAATATTTTCGATGAATCAGGTGTGAGAATTGCTGAAGTCCAAAAGACACTTTATATCCGACGTAAAAAAGCAAAACCTTCTACTAATAAAATAAGCGCCTGAAGGCGCTTATTTTTCATTTCACTTATTTTTATTTCTTTTCTTCAATCGCAGCACCAGCACCGCCGCCGATTGCGCCACCAATTGCAGCACCTGTATCACCACCTATGATAGCTTTACCAACGACCGAACCAATACCTGCACCAATCGCACTCTTGGTTGTAGTTTGTTTACTGCCACCTTGAGTATTAGAACCCACACCTGCACCTACCGCAGCACCTAAGCCTGCACCGATACCACCACCAACATGCCAAGACCACCGCCCAATGCACCACCCGCTGCTGCTGCACCAATACGCTGGTCAGACGGACTCATATTTTGACAGCCGGTGAACATAACTGTTGATAATATGACAGTAGATATTAAACCAATTTTTTTATTCATGACCGTACTCACTCCTTTGGGCTTTAATCAAAGCATAGTCTTCTTTTATGGGGAATTTGATCAGTTTGTGTTATTGCACTGTCGTAATTAATAGATATTTTGTAAAGCCAATTTATGTGCAGTGATGAGTTAAATTTTCATGTTTTAAAAGCAGATAAAAAAGAAGCTCTTAATGAAATAAGAGCTTCTTTTTTAATATAGTTAGAGGTAGTTTTAGTACTTACCTTTTTTCTCTTCATAGGCTGCACCAGCACTACCACCGAGTGCTCCACCTGCAGCAGCACCAGCGTCACCACCAATCACTGCACCACCTAAGATTGCCCCAACACCTGCACCAATAGCACTATTACGTACTGTTTTACTGCTAGAGCCTTTAGCATTAGCGGCAACACCAGCACCAAGCGCTGCTCCTAAACCGGCACCAATATTACCGCCTATATGTTTACCTACGGCACCACCTGCACCACCACCGATAGCTGCCGAACCAATACGTTTGCTTTCTGGGCTAGCATTTTGGCAACCTACAAATAGAGTAGTTGACATTAAACCAACACCTGCAATCATCATCATTTTTTTCATTAAAGCTACTCCTCTACTCAGTTGCGCCTAGAATAGTATGCTTTCATGGAGGGTTTTCCCCCATTAAGTAATAAATTAAGAGTGCTTTAATAGACTTTTTGTAAAAATGGCTTATTTTTTCCACAAAAAAGGCGCCCTAAGGCGCCTTTTTAATGCAAGTTTAAGCTTAGAATTGTTCTGAGTTTAAAGCTTGGCTAAATGCTTGGTCTACTTCGCTGAAGTCATTGTGAAGAGCATGTTCTGCTGCTTCCGCTTCTTGACGACGACGCTCTAAGTGGTATGCAAGACCAGTACCAGCTGGAATCAAGCGACCCACTACAACGTTTTCTTTCAAGCCACGTAAATCATCTTCTTTACCTGTTACAGCCGCTTCAGTTAACACACGAGTTGTTTCCTGGAACGATGCAGCAGAGATGAATGAGTCAGTAGAAAGCGATGCTTTCGTAATACCCATCAATTGACGTTCAAACTTCGCAGGGAACTTGTTCTGAGCCAAGACAGCTTGGTTCTCTTGAACAACACGGATGTAATCCACTTGTTCACCTTTGATGAAGCTTGTATCACCACCATCGATGATATCAACTTTACGCAACATTTGACGTACGATAACTTCAATGTGCTTATCGTTGATTTTTACACCTTGGAGACGGTAAACGTCTTGAACTTCGTTCACGATGTAGTTAGTTAAAGCAACTTCACCTTTCAAGCGTAAGATGTCATGTGGATTTTGTGGACCATCAGAAATGGTTTCACCACGGTTCACATGTTCACCTTCAAACACGTTGATTTGACGCCATTTTGGAATCAACTCTTCGTAAATTTCAGAACCGTCATCTGGAGTAATCACTAAACGGTTCTTACCTTTGGTCTCTTTACCGAAGCTTACGATACCAGACACTTCTGCCAAGATCGCATGTTCTTTCGGCTTACGTGCTTCGAACAAGTCAGCAACACGCGGAAGACCACCGGTAATATCACGAGTACGTGAAGATTCTTGTGGTACACGACCGATAACGTCACCCACACCAATTGTTTCGCCGTCGCGAACAGTCACAATTGTGTTTTGTGGTAAGAAGTAGAACTGTTCACCGCCATCAGTTGTATCTAATACGATTGCTGGACGTAAATCTTTACCAGAAGCAGGACGTGCTGTTACAGGCAAGATTTCAACAGTTGTCATACCAGTTGCATCATCAGTTTTAGATGTTGCAGTTACACCATCAGCAATTTGGCTGAAACGTGCTTTACCAGCAACTTCTGTTACCAATGGATGCGTATGCGGATCCCATGTCGCAACGATACCGCCAGCCTCAACAAGCTCACCATCTTTCAACAAGATGCTCGCACCGTAAGGAAGTTTGTAGCGTTCACGCTCACGACCTAACTCATCGGCAATACCAATTTCACCTGAACGTGAAACTGAAACCAAGTGGCCTTTCGCATGTTGTACAGTTTTTACGTTATGGAAACGTACAGTACCTTTGTTACGTACTTGAACACTGTTTGCAGCAGAAGTTCGGCTTGCAGCACCACCCACGTGGAACGTACGCATTGTTAACTGTGTACCTGGTTCACCGATTGATTGTGCAGCCATTACACCTACTGACTCACCTGGGTTTACCAAGTGACCACGAGCAAGGTCACGACCATAACATTTCGCACATACACCGAATGTTGATTCACATGCGATTACAGAACGTACTTTAACTTCATCGACACCAGCCTCTTCAAGCTGAGCTGCGATTTTCTCGTCAATTAACGTACCACGAGGTAATACAACTTCATCATCAGATGCACGACGTACATCTTCAGCAGTTACACGACCTAATACGCGGTCACGTAATGGCTCGATGACATCACCACCCTGAATGAATGGAGTCATCACTAGACCACCACTTGTACCACAATCTGGCTCAGTAATTACTAAGTCTTGTGCCACGTCTACAAGACGACGAGTCAAGTAACCAGAGTTCGCAGTTTTCAATGCAGTATCGGCCAAACCTTTACGCGCACCGTGTGTTGAAATGAAGTACTGGAGTACTGTCAAACCTTCACGGAAGTTCGCTTTAATTGGAGTCTCAATAATCGAGCCATCCGGTTTTGCCATCAAACCACGCATACCTGCAAGCTGACGAATCTGAGCCGCACTACCACGGGCACCAGAGTCAGACATCATATAAATACTGTTGAATGATTTTTGCTTCTCGTCTTCACCTTGTTTGTTTTTCACAAGTGTATAAGACAAGTTATCCATCATTGCTTTAGCAACTTGGTCGTTTGTACGCGCCCAAATATCGACAACTTTGTTATAACGTTCACCAGCAGTTACGAAACCTTGTTCGAACTGTTGTTCGATTTCACGAACTTCTGTTTCCGCTTTGTCAATAATTGTGTGTTTCGTAGGTGGAATTAACATGTCTTCCATACCTACAGATACACCTGAACGAGTCGCTTGACGGAAGCCCAAGTACATTAATTGGTCAGCGAAGATAACTGTATCTTTCAAACCAAGTTTACGGTAGCAAGAGTTGATTAACTTAGAGATGTTCTTTTTAGTCATCTCAAGGTTGATCATGTCGAAGCTTAAACCTTCTGGAACAACTTCCCAAAGTAAGCAACGACCTGGTGTTGTATCAACAATAATAGTTTGCTGTTCACGCTCACCATTTTCATTGATAACCGTTTGATGCACACGTACTTTAACACGAGCATGGATCGCAACTTGACCAGTTGCAAGTGCACGGTTTACTTCGTGAGTATCCGCAAACACCATGCCTTCACCTTTCGCGTTTACTGCATCACGAGTGATGTAGTAAAGACCCAAGACAACGTCCTGAGAAGGAACGATGATTGGCTCACCGTTTGCTGGTGACAAGATGTTGTTTGTTGACATCATCAATGCACGAGCTTCTAACTGTGCTTCAAGTGTCAATGGAACGTGTACCGCCATTTGGTCACCGTCGAAGTCGGCGTTGAACGCAGCACAGACGAGTGGGTGAAGACGGATTGCCTTACCTTCAATAAGAATAGGTTCAAATGCTTGAAGACCTAAACGGTGAAGTGTTGGCGCACGGTTCAACATTACTGGATGTTGACGAATTACAGATGCAAGAACGTCCCAAACTTCCGGGGTCTCACGCTCAACCATTTTCTTCGCAGCTTTAATGGTTGTTGCCTGACCTGAAGCTTGTAATTTCGCGAAAATGAATGGCTTGAATAATTCAAGTGCCATTTTCTTCGGAAGACCACATTGGTGAAGACGTAAAGTAGGACCTACAGTAATTACCGAACGACCAGAGTAGTCAACACGCTTACCTAACAAGTTCTGACGGAAACGACCTTGTTTACCTTTGATCATGTCTGCCAAAGATTTTAATGGGCGTTTGTTAGAACCAGTAATTGCACGACCACGACGACCGTTATCAAGCAACGCATCTACAGACTCTTGTAACATACGTTTTTCGTTACGTACGATGATGTCCGGCGCTGCAAGGTCAAGAAGACGCTTCAAACGGTTGTTACGGTTAATTACACGACGATATAAATCGTTCAAGTCAGAAGTCGCGAAACGACCACCTTCAAGTGGAACTAATGGACGTAAATCTGGTGGAAGTACCGGAAGTACGTTCATTACCATCCATTCTGGCTTGTTGTTTGAGTCTTTGAATGCTTCCATCAATTTCAAGCGCTTAGACGCTTTTTTCAACTTCGTTTCAGAAGTTGTTTGAGGAATTTCTTCACGTAAACGTGAAATTTCAGCTTCAAGGTCGATGTCTTTCAACAAGTCTTGAACTGCTTCTGCACCCATTTTTGCAACAAATTCGTCGCCGTGCTCTTCTAGAGCAGTAAAGTATTCTTCATCATTAAGAAGTTGATACTTTTCAAATGGTGTCATACCAGGATCAGTAACAACGTATGATTCGAAATACAATACACGTTCGATATCACGAAGTGTCATATCAAGTAATAAACCGATACGGGATGGTAACGATTTTAAGAACCAGATATGTGCAACTGGAGAAGCAAGCTCAATGTGACCCATACGTTCACGACGAACTTTTGCTGTAGTTACTTCAACGCCACATTTTTCACAAATGACGCCTTTGTATTTCATACGCTTGTATTTACCACACAAGCATTCGTAATCTTTTACTGGACCAAAGATTTTGGCACAGAACAAACCATCACGTTCTGGTTTGAAAGTACGATAGTTGATTGTCTCAGGTTTTTTAACTTCACCATGAGACCATGACTTAATCATTTCTGGTGACGCAAGACCAATACGGATACGGTCGAACTCAACTGGTGCATGACCATCTGAGTCCGTTTTCTTACGCATGATATCGAGCAAGTCTTTCAATTTTTTTCTCCGTGTGTCGGGAAGCCTCGCTTACCCGACTGGGTCACAAATATTGTTTTTACCTAAAAAATCGTGAGTCTTACGACTTAGTCACCATTTTTTAGTTCAATGTTGATACCTAAAGAACGGATCTCTTTGGTCAATACGTTGAACGATTCAGGCATACCCGGATCCATATAATGGTTACCATCTACAATGTTCTTATAGATGCGAGTACGGCCTTCAACGTCATCCGACTTCACTGTGAGCATTTCTTGGAGTGTATATGCTGCACCGTATGCTTCAAGTGCCCATACTTCCATCTCACCGAAACGCTGACCACCGAATTGTGCTTTACCACCAAGCGGTTGTTGTGTAACAAGTGAGTAAGAACCAGTTGAACGCGCATGCATCTTGTCATCAACCAAGTGGTTCAATTTAAGCATGTACATGTAACCAACAGTTACTGGACGGTCAAACTGTTCACCTGTACGTCCATCAAACAATACTGTTTGACCCGTACGTGAAATGTCAGCCAATTCAAGTAAGTCTTTAATTTGACTTTCTTCAGCACCATCAAATACAGGAGTAGCTAAAGGCACACCCGCACGCAAGTTACCTGCAAGCGCTAGAATTTCTTCATCAGTCAAGCTATCAAGATCTTCTTGCTCACCGCCGACTTTGTTATAAATCTTGTCTAAGAATTCGCGCAGTTCTAAAACTGTACGTTGTTCTTTCAACATTTTTTCGATTTTGTCACCAAGCCCTTTAGCCGCCATACCCAAGTGAGTCTCTAGAATCTGACCCACGTTCATACGAGATGGTACACCCAGCGGGTTCAATACGATATCTACCGGCACACCGTTAGCATCATGTGGCATGTCTTCAACAGGTAAGATGTTAGATACAACACCTTTGTTACCGTGACGACCAGCCATCTTATCACCAGGCTGAATACGACGTTTAACAGCTAAGTAAACTTTAACAACTTTCAATACACCAGTTGTTAATTCATCACCTGTTGCAAGCTTACGTTTCTTCTCAGCGAATTTCTCATCGATTTCTGCGCTCTTCTCTTTCAAGAACACTTGAATTTGAGTTAAACGCTCAGCGATTGCTTCATCTGCTGGTTGAATTTCAAGTAAGTCAACAAGCTCTAAACCAGATAATAAATCTTCAGAAAGTTTATCACCACGTTTAGTTGAACCACCGCCATTAGACTCTTGGCCTTTAAGCAAACGAATTACACGCTCACGAGCCGCTTCTTCGAAGATCTTGTATTCTTCTTTCAAGTCTTTACGATAAGAATCAAGCTGTGCTTTTTCAATTGCTAAAGCACGGTCATCTTTCTCTAAGCCATCACGAGTGAAGACTTGAACGTCAATAACTGTACCTTTAGTACCAGATGGAACACGTAAAGATGAGTCTTTAACGTCAGCTGCTTTCTCACCAAAAATTGCACGAAGCAGTTTTTCTTCAGGAGTTAACTGAGTTTCACCTTTAGGCGTTACTTTACCAACTAAGATGTCGCCAGCAGTAACTTCAGCACCGATATAAACGATACCTGATTCATCAAGTTTAGAAAGCGCAGCTTCACCTACGTTAGGAATATCGGCAGTAATTTCTTCTGCACCTAACTTAGTATCACGTGCTACACATGACAATTCTTGAATATGAATAGATGTTAAACGGTCTTCTTGAAGCACACGCTCAGATAACAAGATCGAGTCTTCGTAGTTGTAACCATTCCATGTCATGAACGCTACACGCATGTTTTGACCAAGCGCAAGTTCACCCATGTCTGTTGACGGACCGTCTGCCAAGATGTCACCACGAGCAACTTTGTCGCCCAAGTTCACGATAACATTTTGGTTAATACAAGTATTTTGGTTTGAACGCGTATATTTGATGAGGTTATAGATATCTACACCTGCCTCACCTGCAACCATTTCATCTTCGTTTACACGAATAACGATACGAGAAGCATCTACATATTCAATTACACCGCCACGGTTTGCGATTACACACACACCAGAGTCACGTGCAACGTTCGCTTCCATACCTGTACCTACAAGCGGTTTATCCGCACGTAAAGTAGGAACTGCCTGACGTTGCATGTTTGAACCCATGAGCGCACGGTTTGCGTCATCGTGTTCAAGGAATGGAATAAGTGATGCAGCAACAGATACTACCTGCTGTGCAGAAACGTCCATATGCGTTACTTTTTCAGGCGGCATACGTACGAATTCACCTTGATGACGAACAGAAACGAATTCTTCTGTTAAGTTGCCATCTTTATCTACTGCAGAGTCGGCCTGTGCAATAACAGTACCTACTTCTTCAATTGCAGATAAATATTCAACATCATCAGTTACACGACCATCTACAACTTTGCGGTATGGTGTTTCCAAGAAACCGAAGTCATTCGCTTTTGCGTATACAGAAAGCGAGTTGATCAAACCAATGTTTGGACCTTCAGGAGTTTCAATTGGACAAACACGACCATAGTGAGTTTGGTGTACGTCACGTACTTCGAAGCCTGCACGTTCACGTGTTAAACCACCAGGACCAAGCGCAGATACACGACGTTTATGTGTAATCTCAGATAATGGGTTGTTTTGGTCCATAAACTGAGATAACTGGCTTGAACCAAAGAATTCTTTGATTGCAGCAGCAACTGGTTTTGCATTAATCAAATCTTGTGGAGATAAGTTATCTGTTTCTGCTTGGCTTAAACGCTCTTTAACAGCACGCTCAACACGAACTAAACCTACACGGAATTGGTTCTCTGTCATTTCACCAACAGAACGTACACGACGGTTACCTAAGTGGTCGATATCGTCGACTTCACCTTTACCGTTACGGATTTCAACCAATGTACGTAATACATCGATAATATCTTCGTGCGATAAAATACCTTCAACTTCGCGTGACTTCTGATCAGTACCAACTTCGTAAGGACGACCTAAACGACGGTTGAACTTCATACGACCTACTGGAGATAAGTCATAGCGTTCAGAAGAGAAGAACAAGTTATTGAATAAGTTTTCAGCAGCTTCTTTTGTTGGTGGCTCGCCTGGACGCATTACTTTGTAGATTTCTACTAATGCTTCTTCACGATCACGCGTCAAGTCAGCACGTAATGTATCAGCTACGAATGAACCACGGTCAATATCGTTAGTGAACAAGATATTAAATTGCTTAACACCGCCTTCTGCCAACTTCACCATTACTTCATGGCTTAAGAGAGTGTTTGCAGCAATTACTTCACCATCACGTAAAGTAATATCTTCAGCAGTGATACGCTCATATAAGTATTCATCAGGTACTGAAAGCTTAGTTAAACCTGCAGCTTCCATTTGACGTACGTGACGAGCATTAATACGTTTACCTTGCTCAACAATGACTTTACCTTCATTGTCAGTAATATCAAATTGAGCCATTTCACCACGTAAACGCTCAGGTACAAGGTCAATTTGATAGCTACCCATGTCAAGATACACAGGTACTTTTTCATAGAACAAATTCAAGATCTGTTCATTGTTATAACCTAGTGCACGTAACACAACTGTAGCAAGTAATTTACGACGACGGTCGATACGTACGTAAACTAAGTCTTTTGCATCAAATTCGAAGTCTAACCATGAACCACGGTAAGGAATGATACGTGCTGAATACAACACTTTACCACTTGAGTGGGTCTTACCTTTATCATGGTCAAAGAATACGCCTGGCGAACGGTGTAATTGAGATACGATTACACGCTCAGTACCGTTGATAACAAAGGTACCATTTTCAGTCATGAGTGGAATTTCACCCATATAGACTTCTTGTTCGCGTACGTCTTTAATTGATTTAGTTTCGCGATCTTTAATAATCAAACGAATTTTAACGCGCATTGGTGCCGCATAAGTCGAGCCACGAAGAATACATTCGCGTACATCGAACTCAGGTTTACCAAGGCTATACTCAACAAATTCTAAAGCAGCATTGCCAGAATAACTTTCGATAGGAAAAACTGAACGAAATGCGGCTTGGAGACCGATATCTTCGCGGTTTTTTGGTGATTTGCCATCTTGCAAGAATGTTCTGTACGAATCGACCTGAATCGATAATAAGTACGGTGCATCCATTACTTGGGGCAATTTACCAAAATTCTTACGGATCCGTTTCTTTTCGGTATATGAGTATGCCATCTGGAGTCCTCGGAAAGTAAACCAAGCCCGCCTGCAGAACGGGCTCAGAAGGAATTACGCAGGCCGATATGGCCACCACTGTTTACAAATGCTGCAATTTTTAGTGGTATAAAAACGCTTAACAATATTTTTAAAAATGAAAAATATTGGTAAGCATTTGAATTTATTTATTTTATTTAGGCTTTCTCTAAAAACCAAACAAAACTAACAAAAATCGAGCCGATTATTGTAACGCAAAAAGGCTGATGACCCAAGAGCCATCAGCCATTTTATGGAGCCGATTTAAAAACCGACTCCTTTTACAATTACTTAAGTGTAACTGTAGCACCAGCTTCTTCAAGTTTCTTCTTAAGTTCTTCGCCTTCTTCTTTAGAAACGCCTTCTTTAAGAACTTGAGGAGCGCCTTCAACTAAGTCTTTAGCTTCTTTAAGACCAAGACCAGTTGCTTCACGAACAGCTTTAATTACAGCTACTTTGTTAGCACCGAAAGAAGTCAACTCAACGTTGAATTCAGATTGTTCTTCAGCAGCAGCAGCAGCGCCACCAGCTGGAGCAGCAACAGCTACAGCAGCTGCAGATACGTTGAATTTCTCTTCGAAAGCAGAAATTAATTCAACAAGTTCAAGAACAGTTTTTTCAGCAACTGCATTTAAGATTTCTTCGTTAGTTAAAGCCATGAGAATAACTCCAAATGGATATTGAATGGTGTGTAAAATTGATTAAGCAGCTTCTGACTCGTTTTTCTCTTTGAGTGCTGTAATGAGGCGACCCAATTTCGAAATAGGAGCTTGAAGGACAGAGGCAAGCATAGTAAGCGCTTTCTCTTGGTTCGGAAGATTAGCAATAACGCTAACATCAGCACCTTGATAAACTTTGCCGTCAAATGCAGCAGCTTTTAATTCAAATGCTTTGTTAGTTTTAGCAAATTCTTCGAACAAGCGTGCAGCTGCACCCATGTCATCTTCAGAAGTTGAAAAACCTAGAATTGTTGGACCAACAAGGTTGTCGTTCAAGATATCAAACTGAGTACCTTGAAATGCGCGTTTAGCCAAAGTGTTACGTACAATACGTGTAGTTACACCTAGCTTACGAGCTTCAACACGAAGTGTTGTTAATTGCTCTACGCTTAAACCTTGATAGTCAGCAACAACGGCTGCAAACGCTTTAGAAGCAACTTCACTTACTTCTGCAACGATCTGTTTTTTGTCTTCAATAAGAAGAGCCATTGTAAAACCTCCTAAGGTGATTTATGTACCCCAATGGGCACACTCCCAGTTCGTAAGTCTTTCGACTTACACGCGGAGGAGGAACAAATCACACCACCGCGTCTACGCAGGCTGGTTTATTAAGAAAATCGCTATTCAAAAATAACGTCTTTTCGCCTGAGGTCTTTGACGCTGATAAATTCTCATTTATCAATTCAAAGTCCGCCTGATAAGTAATAGATAAAGCTTTACTCTACCGAAGCAAAAGCAGAAATAACTTTTCTGTTTTATGCTTAATCCTCATCAGGACTTTAAAATTCTTTACTTAACCAAGTTAAAACTTAGTTAGAAACGTTGTTTACATCAACAGTAAGACCAGGACCCATAGTTGAGCTCAAAGTGATCTTCTTGATGTATACACCTTTAGAAGTTGCAGGTTTTAACTTTTTCAAGTCAGCAACTAAAGTTTCAACGTTTTGACGGATTGCAGCAGCATCAAAGCCAACTTGACCAATCGCAGCGTGAATAATACCCGCTTTGTCTACACGGTAACGTGCCTGACCAGATTTAGCGTTTTTAACAGCGCCAGCAACGTCAGGAGTTACAGTACCAACTTTAGGGTTTGGCATTAAACCACGTGGACCAAGAATTGTACCGAGCTTACCAACAACACGCATAGCGTCAGGAGCAGCGATTACAACATCAAAGTCAAGGTTTCCACCTTGGATGCTTTCAGCAAGGTCATCAAAACCTACAACATCAGCACCAGCTTCTTTCGCAGCTTCTGCTTGCGCGCCTTGAGCAAATACAGCTACACGTACAGTTTTACCAGTACCTGCAGGTAATGTAGTCGCACCACGAACAACCTGATCAGATTTACGTGGATCTACGCCAAGGTTTACAGAGATGTCTAAAGATTCTTTGAACTTTGCAGCAGGCAAGCTGTTAAGAACCTGTACTGCTTCTTCCAAAGTGTAAACTTTGTTCGCTTCAACAGCAGCAGCAATGGCTTTTTGACGTTTAGTTAACTTTGCCATGTCTTATAGCTCCACTTCCAAGCCCATAGAACGTGCAGAACCAGCGATGGTACGAACACGCGCGTCTAAGTCAGCACCAGTTAAGTCTGGTTCTTTAGTAGTCGCGATTTCTTCTAATTGAGCACGAGTCAACTTACCAACTTTAGTTTTGTTAGGTACAGATGAACCCTTTTGGATACCAGCAGCTTTCTTAAGAAGAATAGAAGCTGGAGGAGTTTTCATGATGAATGTGAACGACTTGTCGTTGTACACAGTAATCACTACAGGGATTGGAAGACCTGGTTCAACTTTTTGTGTAGCAGCATTGAATTCTTTACAGAATGCCATGATGTTTACACCACGTTGACCTAGTGCAGGACCAATCGGTGGAGATGGATTTGCTTTACCAGCTGGAACTTGCAGCTTGATATAGCCGTCAATCTTCTTAGCCATTTTAAATACCTCTGGGTACAAACGCCGTTAGGCTCCCCAATTTCTACGTAACAATACTGTTACAACAACAATGCCCGATAAAATCGGGCGCTTTTCAACCAATTAAGATTAAATCGTTTTTTCGACTTGGCGAAATTCGAGTTCAACCTGAGTTGGTCGATTAAACACGTTAATCGTCAACGTTAAACGTGACTTATCGTATTGAACCTCTTCCACCACACCTTTAAAGTCTGTGAATGGACCGTCAATAACAAGTAATTCTTCACCTGGCTCAAACATCGTCTTAGGACGTGGGGCTTCACCAGTATTACGTACACGCGCAAGAATCGCATCTGCTTCACGTTGAGTGATTGGCGCAGGTTTTTCAGGTGTACCACCAATAAAACCTAATACTTTTGGACACTCTTTAACAATGTGCCAAGTATCGTCATTCATTTCCATTTCAACTAACACATAGCCAGGAAAGAATTTACGCTCAGATTTACGCTTCTTACCATCCTTCATTTCTACCACTTCTTCGGTAGGAACAAGGACATCACCAAAGCTATCGGCAACAGCGCTACGCTGGATTCGTTCTTTAAGTGAACGCATCACTTGTTTTTCATAACCAGAATAGGCATGAATAATGTACCAACGTTTCATAGCTCTTTTACCCGATAATCAACTTAATTAACCAACCCAAACCATAGTCAAAACACCATAAAACTAATGATGCAACAACTACAACCAATAGAACCTGCCACGATGTTGTGACTGTTTCTTGTTTTGTTGGCCAAGTTACTCGACGCAATTCGACTCGTGCATCTTTCAGCAAACGAACGAAGCCTTTACCTTGATGGGTGGCGTATAATAAACCTAAAGCCACAACGATACAAGCAAAAATTACCCCAACGCGCACCCAAACATCATTTGCAGGGGCCCAATACGCTGGTAAATGCTGATTCACCATGGTAGCCGAGAGCAATAATGCAATTGCTATCACCCATAGAACGATATCTAAAGGCGAACCAGAACGAACAACTTCAGCAGAATTATTTCTTTGAGGAATTGGCGCGTCGCTCAATGCGTCACGCGATTTATCATTCGACATTTTTGTACTCGTCGTAGAACTCGCGACTTATTATATGAACAACTAAGCCAGCATCAAGCTTTTTATTTCAAAATATGGCAGGTCAGGAGGGACTCGAACCCCCAACATTCGGTTTTGGAGACCGACGCTCTACCAATTGAACTACTGACCTATAAAGCAAGTTGAGAGCCAAAGCTCTCAACTTGAGACGTAATTCGTCACTATATTATGCTTATGCAGTTACTTTAGCAAC
>NZ_JAVIMT010000068.1:0-36084 GCF_031196675.1 Acinetobacter sp. 148
TTTTATAATGATTTGACTATAGTCCACGATAGAGATGGTTTTACCGACCTCTGGAATTGAGTTCGCGAACTTTTCTGTATTATCAATCGCTTTTAGGATTTCAGGGTTTTCAATACCATCACGAACTTTGGTATCAACCATAATGTAAAGGCTGTTTGTGCCACCGAGAGACTGATTCAAGAATCTGTCGTCTTGTTGCATTGGTAAGTCGCGAGAGAAGAAATTACGGCTATCGTTGTCTACCACAATACGGCTCGTGCCGATAGCAAGTAAGATGCCCATTGCCGCAATCGCAGTCATTAACATCATTCGCGGGCGAACTGACAAAATGACATCACCAATACGGTTTGGAATCCAATCCCAAACTGGCAAGCCTTTGCGTTTGACCTTCACAACCGAAGGTGGCGGCAACATTGAGCGGAGTGCCGGAATAAAAGTCATCTCAATCACCAGCGTACTGATGATCCCAATTCCTGTAAAAATACCAAATGAACGAATCGTGGGAATGTTGAAGGTCAACAGAGAGAAGAATCCAGCCGCTGCAATACCACCAGCCAACACCATAACCGGACCAACACGAACCAAAGACTGCACTACAGCTTCGCTATTGGCAGCTTTAGGCTCCATCCCTTGAGCAATCAGGCGATCAAAATCTTCATAGTAGCGCTTGAGCAACTGCACGGCATGCCCTGCCGCGATGGCCAGAATCAGAATTGGCGTAGGCGAGTTAAAGATATCCATTGGCTGTTTGAACAAGCCCATCATGCCCATACCCCATGCCACAGCCAACAAAGCTGTAACGAGTGGCAGAATCAAACCTTGCTTGCTGCGGAATGCTTCAAAGTGCAATAAACCAATCACCAATACGGCAATCGGGAACAAGATATTGATACGCTTAGAGTAGTCTTCAGCTTTATCCAGATACACAGGATTGCCACCGACACTGATGGTCATATCTTTAGATTGTTCGCTTTCTACGATTTTATTAATCGGGCCCATCATTTTCTGGAAGCCCTCTGGACTTTCCTCAAGCTCAAGCAAAATCGCAGCAGTCCGTTGATCTTTAGATACCACTGAATTCATATAGGTTGGATTCAGTGCCAGCAGTTTTTTCAGGTGATCGATATCTTCTTGAGTGACTGAACTACTCGGCAATAGTTTCTTGGCATCGAACCCTTCTGCATTCGCCTCGATACCTTTCGCCTGACGTGCGGCCAGACTCATCATCGTGGAACGGACCACGCCCGGTGCATTGTCAACTTCTTCGGTAATGCGTTTGACTTTCTCCAATACTTGCGGCTGATAAATATCACCCTGCTTTGGAGTAATACCAATCACGACCATATATTTGGAGCCGAATTTCTTTTCAATCAGCTTGGTCGAGGTGATGTAAGGATGCCCTTTAGGTGCAAGTGCATCTGGGTCAATAATAATTTTTACACCAGATGCCAGATATGCCAGAGCAAGTGTTAAGAGCATCACCACAGTCAAGACAATACGGCGGTGGCTAAGAATCCAACGCGCGTATTTCTCCATCATTTGTTGAGTCTTATGAGGTGGTTTATTGGTTTCGAGAGTTGGTTTATTTTCATTGCCAACTGACTCATAGGCTTCACCCTTCTGAGCCAATGCTTGAAGATTGTCGACATCTTTTTTGAACTGGGCGAGCACCATCTTTTTTAGCAGTGCTGGCGGCAATACACCAAAAAAACTACCTGGCTCTGCTTCAAACACCCATTCAATCCATGTACCTTCCGGATGTGGTTTGAAACGGTAAGTACCTGTGTAGTGAAAGGGTCCTTCCACTACTTTAAACGCATACAATTCGTTCGGTACCAGATGTGTAATTTCACCTTTAAAGGACATTTCACGACCAATAAAGCTAAAACCGATTTCGTACTTACTGCCCACACGCGGAGTACTGTCTAGCAATTCAGAATGCTTACACGACAATTGCCAACCTGCATCATTGGCCGGGTTTGCAAGGTAGTTGAAAACCTTGTCAATCTCGGCCGGTATGAGGAAAGCATGTTCTATGGTCACCATAGTGGTTCTACCTTCTTGTATTTCTTATGCAGGAATTGGGTACATCTGATCAATGGTCTGGGCTACAGCCACGACATTCTCAGCGTACATAATTGATGAGTGGTCACCAGGCAAATCGACTTGTGTCAACGTGTCTTTGACTAGTTGATCCCAACCTAAGCTTTCCCCAAAATCCTCTGGCTCATCTTTGGCCTTGACCAAAAGGATTGGAAAATCTTCAGGTTCTGGGAAATAGGTCTGGAGTGCGATGCCATTCGCCAAATAAGTATCAAAGTAAAGTCGGAAATCTGATGGGTCTGCATCGAGAGGCAGAACATTAATGGCTTTAGCTTCTTTAAGTACATGATCAAACATTTGATCTGGACTCAACTCACGCAAATATTGCGCTGGGATCGTCAACTTTTTGCCATAAGGTGCAGCCAAATCACGGGCGAACCAAGACAAAAGCATGGCATCGTCGGCATCTTCAGGTACATTTTCTGGAATTGGAGCACGGGTATCGATCATGACAATACCTGTGACCTGTTGTCCCATTTGACGCAACTGACGGCTAATCTCGTAGGCAATCGCCCCACCGAAACACCAACCACCGAGGAAATAAGGCCCTTGAGGCTGCATCTTTCGCATTTCAGCAATATAGAGCGTCGCCATTTCTTCAATCGCCACTTCCGCAGCATCGGCTTCAATCAGTCCAGGAGACTGAATGGCACGTAGGGTACGATTCGGATTAAGATGACGCGAAAGCTCCATATAACAGAAGGTACTGCCACCAATTGGATGGAACAGCCACAGTGGTTGTTCATAGGTTCCACGGCGCAGCTCAATTACGATGGATGGTTTAATTTCTTTATTTTCACGAATGATCTCACCCAGACGTTCCACAGTGGAGTACTGTGCCAACAAAGCAACTGACAGTTCGGTACCAAAAGCCTTTTTGAGATGATTGACAAGCTTCACAGCTAATAGTGAATGCCCACCTAATTCAAAGAAATCATCATGTATACCAACTCGCTTGACCGACAAGATCTGCTCAAAGGTAGTACACAGTTCGATTTCAATCGGATCACGCGGTGCAACATAATCATTGCTCTGCTCAAAGATCGGCTCAGGAAATGCCTTACGATCCAACTTATTGTTAGCCGTCATTGGAAACTCATCCAATCGGATAAACGCACTTGGCACCATATAAACTGGAAGATGGATTTGTAGGATCTTTTTTAAACCAGCAATATCAAGCTCTTGTCCAGTTACATACGCCACCAGTTTCTGGTCGTTGTCAGCTGTAGTTTTAACTAGCACTACTGCGTCTGTAATACCGTCGATTTGTTTGAGAACATTCTCGATTTCACCTAGTTCAATACGGAACCCACGAATCTTGACCTGAAAATCCAGACGTCCGTGATGAGTCAAGCGACCATCTGTACGCAGGCAGACTTTATCCCCTGTTCGGTAGAGACGGCCGGCATTTGGTAGAGATGGCAATGTTCTAAATTGGGCATCTGTCAGTTCAGGGCGATGCCAGTAATCAACTGCCAGACCATCACCGCCAATCCAAAGCTCACCCATAACGCCTGGTGGGACTAAACGCTGCTGTTCATCAAGGACATAAAGCTGAGTGTTCGCCAGTGGTTCACCTAAATCAATATACTTTGCATCAGTGATACGAGCCGCACTAGACCACACGGTAGTTTCGGTCGGACCATAGACATTCCATAGACAACCGACTTTACCCAGTAGTTTTTCTGCCAAAATAGTATCTAGCGCTTCGCCTCCACAGAGTGCCTTTAACCCCGCATTGCCGCTCCATTCGCTGTCTAAGAGCATTTTCCAAGAAGCCGGTGTTGCCTGCAGAATATTGATAGACTTAGCATTTAGATAATCCACCAATTGATTGCCATCTTGTGATACTTCACGTGGACAAACATGCACCACACCGCCGTACATCAGCGGAATGAGTAATTCAAGAATTGAAATATCAAATGCATAAGTGGTAATTGCTAATAGCTGAGTTTCAGTCGTTACTTGCAATCTATCATTCATAGATAGCAAGAAATTAATAATTGAAGGATGCCCAATACGGACACCTTTAGGCGTACCTGTCGAGCCTGATGTGTACATCACATAAGCAATGTCGCCAAAGGCAAGCGTCTCGCGCACCTGTTCAAGTGCCACAACACCAGCTTGATTGATATCTAAGCGAGGCACAGAAACGTTAAGAGCATCCACTAACTCGGTTTGAGTCAAGATGACTTTAGGGTCGGCATCTTCAATGATGTTCTGTAGACGTTCGGTTGGGAAATTAGGATCCAGTGGTACATAAGCTGCACCTGCCGCCCAGATCCCAAGGATTGCTGCTGGCAATAACACTGTGCGGTCTAACATTAGACCTACACGATCGCCCTGAGTAATACCGTGTATACATAAATATTCAGCAATACCAGCAATATGTTGACCTAACTCACGATAGCTAACCGCATGATCGTTTGAGGTCAAAGCATGATTGTCACCACGCTCATCAATCTGCTTGAGAATCATTGCGAATAGATCATGCTGAGCATAATCAGTCACCTTTCCACGGAGAGCCTCGAACTGAATGCCATCTTTATAATCAGGAGCGATATCTAGCTCAACAATCTTACGTTCAGGGTGAGCCACCATCTCTGATAGTACAGCTTGCAGCAGTTGCACCATATTCTCGGCAGATTGCGCAGAAAATAGATCAGTGTTGTATTTCAATACACCAACGAGTTCACCTTGATATTCACCGCCCATTTCCAGCGTAATATCCAACTGTCCTTCTTGCTGGCGAACCGGAAAACTTCCTAACGTCAAATCTTGTCCAACCAAAGTGGCCGGAGTCTGGATTGGTAGGAGTAGTTCTTTAAACTCATCCATACCACCCAGACGTTCCCAGAACATTCCTATCTGAGCCAATGGATTAATACTTCCATCACGTTTTGGTGCGACAGCTTCAACTACTCTAGAAAAGGCAACTTTTTGATGTTTGAGGCTTTGTCTTAATTGTTCCTGAACCTGTTGCGTAAATTGACGTAAAGTCTGATCAGCATCGATGTCTATGTGAATAGCAATCGTGTTGACAAACTGACCCAATGCATTACGTAAAGAACGTTCAAGTCGACCTGCTACGGGCGTAGCGATGACTAGATTATTTTCATTAGAGAGTTTGTGTAGCAGAACATAAAAGCCAGAGAGCACAAGTCCGAATAATGTGATCTCATAATCTTTTGCTAAGTTTACAAGGCCAGATGACACTGACTCAGGCACACGGAAAACCAGTGAACTACCTTTATGTTGCTGTACGGCTGGACGAGGATAGTCAAGCGGAATGCTATGCACATGTGGTGCATGCTTCAGTGCATTTTTCCAGAAAATTAAGCTCTCATCAGTATCATCAATCACGCTGCTCTGCTGCTTATCGGCATACTGTGCAAACTCGATTCCGTTCACTGCATCCGACTCTGCAACGAGTCCAAAACGTTTGCTGACGTCTCGCAGCAATAGACCAATTGACCAAAAATCCATGAGCGCATGATGAATCACAAATGCGATTACATAATGATTTTGACCGCGTTCATAACAATGAATACGCCATAACGGTGGCTGAGTCAGGTCAAATGGCTGCTTGGTGTCCTGTTCAACCAATTGCGTCAAATCAGAAGCTTCAATATGACGAGCATCAGAAAAGATGATATTTGGATATACGCGATCCCAGATCAGTTGCTCAATTCCCTGATCATTGGCAGGCATGCTTACGCGCAGTAGCGGATAATCATGCATTACCGCTTCTAATATCTCTATTGGCTTGTTACCCAATGACTGGTTGACCTTCACATCAAAGGCCACCACCATATTGTAAGCACTGCAAGTTGGCTCAAGACGCTGGATATACCAAATGCCAAGCTGCTCTGCAGAAATCGCATGACGCGACAGAACTTCCGGTTCTAGTCGTGCAAGGTTGTTCATGAAGCAACTCCCTGCTGCAACTCAGAAACAAGATATTCAGCCAACGCATTGATTGTTGGGTAATCCCATAATAGTGTTGGCTCAAGTTCTAATTTCGTCAGATCTTCTAAATCCCCAGACACAGACAAAGCAACAATCGAATCAAGACCATAACTGGTAAATTTTTGATCTGGATCAATCGTCTCAGGCTCTACGCGCATCTCTTTAGCGACTAGCGTACGAATGATTGCGCTCCAGTAAGCTTTATCTTTATTCATGGGGTAATCTCCTTTTTAACCGGTTTGGCATCACGCGGTGCCAGTGCAAAATCGATGACAGATAACATGTGATTGGTTGAAATTCGGTCCAGCAGATCTGCCAATGTGCTTTCACGTAGTGACGTCATAGGAGGAACTGTCTGCCCTTCAGCAGCATTTAAGAAAATGATCAGCCATGCACCATCCTGTAAAGCAGGCCTTAAACCATGGCGGTTAAAAACCCAGAAACCCAACACAGCAATACGAGCGAATAACTCGGCGTAGTCACGGGCGAGACTGAAGCGCATCGTTTCAAACTCCTTGCTTTGCTCAGAATTTGAAAAGTAGTCCTGAATTTTTTGATCCAATGAACGCTGTCCAACAAGAAGCTGGTTTGCTCGTTCACGTAGCGTAGCTAGCGTCTCAGCAGACAACCCAACTGTGACATTAGGGTCGTTGAGCATTTCGATGATTGTTCCGAGTGATTCCATCACTAAGTCGCCATCTCGGTTGAAAATCTCAAGCTCACGGAAATCAATAACACCTGTCTCTACCTGTAAGTCATATAACTGGCGATAGCGTGCTTTCGCTTCAGCTTGATTGAGATGGTCGGCTTTTTTGCTGCGCCCTTTATTGGCAGATTTGAGCTGAAAACTCAGACTGTCTAGGCAGACGGTGCTACTACCGTCAAACACACTGACAATCAGATGGTCCCTGAATGCTTTCTGGAACATTCCATCTGCATATGCATTTCTTAAGAAAAAACGTGACCCAAGCACTGAGGATGTGATTTTGGCAAGCGACTCTACATATTCAGGCACCAGTACCTTGACGATTGGTGACCATGTACTGAACTGATTGATACAAACGTGTAACCCTCGCGCACCAACAAGTGATAACACCTCCGCTGCTAAAAGGTAGGCATAAGCTGTAGCGAGTTGCTCACGTACCAACGGTATGCTTATTACTTTTTTGTTATATAACTCTCGTTCAATCGCAAACTCGGTTGCGATGCGTAGCATCGTATCGCCAGCACCTAGAGAGAAACTACTGCAATATGCACGTGTTACCTGTAGCGTCTTAAGTCCAAGTTCTAAGCCCTGACCTTCTTCACCGATCAAAGCATCTTTGTGAATTTCAGCGTTGTTAAAGCCAATACCGCTGATATCTAAACCACGCATGCCCACTGTTGGCAGGCGGTTCAGACTATATGTTCCTTTAGAAGCCATATGACGCTTATCAAGCCAGAATGCGCTCAAACTACGTGGTCCACGATCGTTCGATGTTTTAGCGATCAGACTTAAAGAGTCTCCTAAAGTGGCGCGGTTGATTGACCATTTTTCGCCATTTAAGATGTATTTACTCTCGGCAGGCTGTGCTGTTACTTCACTAGATAATAGATCGGCACCATGCGCTTTCTCGCTATAAGCTAATGCTGGAGCAGCACCACTTAAAATTCGACTAGCAATATTTTGGCATTGATTCGCATTACCGCCGATCCACACAATCACAGACCAAGCATTCGTGCTATAAGTCGAATTGATGGTTAGATCTCGTCGTGCCAGCACGCGGTGTAGATATAACAACTCTTCACCAATTTCCATGCGACCTCCGAGCTCTGAAGGCACATAAAAACGGTTCATACCCACAGCATTCAGAAAATCAACAGCTCGCTGAGGGTATTGCTCTTTCTCATCGCGCTCGATAGCTGCGGACCAAGAAAAATCATTATTGGTATCATGTACGGAGCCTAAAATTTGCTCCAGACGAGCAGCAGATTGAAACTGCCGCAAATTGGACGTAAGTGACATGGATTTTCACTCAAAGATTTAAAAGATAAGGGTTAAAACAAAGCACTTTTCAGACGATTAAAAATCAGCGTGCGCACTTCACGTTCCTTGATCATTGAGTTGAGTAGATTGGAGCTATAACGAATCAGCTGCCCCCGCTGCTCACGATCACGGATGACGTCTAAGCCGTTCTTGACATAGTTTCGAGCAATCACCGTTCTACGGTTTGGATGGGTTAAACAGACCAGTTGACCGCGTTCGATCTGCTCTTTAATTTTTCTTCTTCTAATTTTGCCGCTAGTGGTCTTATTTATTCGGCCTTGGTGCAGTAAATAGACACCGTCTACAGGCAAGCCAATATCAGCCGCCACTTGTTCTTTAACTTGAGTTCTGATGGTTTCAAAATTAAGTGTTTTATCTAAGGACTTTTTCTTAATCTCAAGTACAACCGTAACCCCTTCAGAATCAGCAAAGTTCACTGCCGCAACACAACCTTTACGAACAGCAGGATGTGCCATCTCAACAGAGCATTCGATATCTTGCGGATAATAGTTTTTGCCACGAATGATAATCACATCCTTAAGGCGGCCGGTTATATAAAGGTCTCCGTTTTTGATAAAGCCCATATCACCCGTTCTTAAGTAGTGTACTTGGCTAGGTTGTCCCGCCTCATCAAGGATCGTTGCTTCAAAGGTTTCCCGATTAACTTCCGGCTTTTGCCAGTAACCTGCAGTGACACTCTCACCTGCTAGCCAGATTTCACCGACTTCATGAGCCGCTACCTCTTGACGGGTATGAGGATTAACGATACGACAATCAATATGTTTCGAGATCTTGCCACAACTCACTACTTGCACGGCTGTCTGATCTTGGCTGGTCTGTACCAAATGGGCATTTAACTTGTCACGATCAAGTGAAATTGCATTGAGAGGGCCAGTTACGCCACTGACTAAGAGCGTCACTTCTGCCAAGCCATAACATGGCAAGAAAGTATCAAGTCGGAGCTTCGATTGTGTATTGAACTTCTCCATGAAGCGTTGCATGACATGGGCCTTGATCGGCTCGGCACCATTAAACAGCACACGCACACGGCTTAGATCAAGCGCTGCAGCCTGCTCATCAGTGATGCGATGTAGGCACAATTCATAGGCAAAGTTTGGTCCACCACTAATCGTGACGCCTTTTTCACTAATAAATTGTAGCCATTTAAGAGGTTTTCGAATGAAGTCCAGAGGCGACATGACATAACAAGTCAGACCCACATATACAGTTTGCAAAACCGAGCCGATCAACCCCATATCGTGGTAAACAGGCAGCCACGTCAGGCCAACATCTTCTGGTTGTGTACCAAAAGCTTCAGCAATCATGACTTCATTGGCCATAATATTTTTATGAGTGACAATTACGCCTTTAGGCCAGCCTGTTGAGCCTGAAGTATATTGAAGGAAGCAGATATCTTTTTCAGTAATAAGTGGAAAATCCTTTTCCACCAAGTCACGCTGCAATTCAGCATCAACTGCATGTAATATCAAATTTTCATTTTGAGCTTTTAGTGTGATAAGACCTGCGAGCTCAAGAATCTTTTTTGTTGTGAGTACAATCTTAGGCTCACAGTCATTCATAATATTCAAAATATTAGAAAAACCATTACGGTTAAACGGTAAGCTGACTGGTACTGCAATAATTTTAGCTTTCAGACAGGCAAAGAACGATACGATAAAGTCCAACCCAGGTTCGAACAGCAATACGGCACGGTCACCACTGTCTACAAGATTCATTAATATTTGGGCTTGATGTTGAACTCGCTCATTCAAATCTGAATATGTCAGAGATTGAATACCACCAGACTGGCGTCCCAAATACTCAAAAGCGATCTTATTTCCATTTAATTTTGCGTGGGATTCCAAAGTTGCAATGATATTATCCGTACACATTACAGCCATAACTTACTCCGATTAATTATAATTAACCTTTAAAATCTGCTAATTCAGAAACGACATTTCTTGCTAGGTTTCTTAATAAAAGAATAAATATACTTTTTATTTAAAATATAAATTCACATTATATTTTATGTGTGAGTGTTACTTATTACACCTGTAAGTGTTTACAGGTTAGTGGTCTCTTATTGAAAATTAAGAAGCTAAATCCTTTATATGAATCATTTTTGTTCAGTTATATATTTTTAATTTCTTATCATTATTTTAAATTAATGCCTCACCTATTCCTAATTTAGATACGCATAAGCCAAGTCTTTGAAGGTTTTTACTCTTAAACAGTTGCATCATTATTTTTTTAATTTTAGAGTAAATATTTTTAAAAAATATATAAAAAATAATATAAATAAAAAATCAAACTATTTATATTTATATAGGTACGCATAAAAATAAATATTTAAAAATACAGCCTGAAGATAAATAAAAAATTTTATTTTAACATTGAAATATACTTATTATATTTCCTTAAATTTAAAATAATTAATTAACTTAAATCAATCATATAAATCTTAAAATTATTTATTTCTTTTAATTTTAATATTAAAGTCCTGTGTTATTTATACTCTCTACAAAAGCCCTAGCATTACTGCTCGAATAGCTGCTGAAATTTTATTATTTACATTTAACTTTTGCATAGAGTTACTGAGATGAAAATTTACGGTTCTTTCAGTTACCCCAAGAATCTGAGCTATTTCTGCTGACGTTTTGCCTTCGGCAGTCCAACGTAGCGCCTCTTTTTCCCTGTTCGTTAAATAAAGATTGAATTTAGCAAACTCTACATCATTTACTATTTTAGCAATGCTGGAATGCACTGTTTGAGTTAACCAGTACATATTCGTATATTGTGCTTTTTGCTCTTTTTCTGATAACTGGTCGTTGGATCTTGCTAGTGTTAGCATTCCTCGGGTCCCAATAAAATCACGGCTTGACTGAGCCCAACCGACATTTAAACCATAAGAACGCGCTTCCTCCCAAAAATCTTTTTCTGCCTGTGTCTTTGCAGATTGACTCGACCAAACAAGAGGTTGAAGTGATACCATACAATGCTGCACAGTTGGATCTATCTTCACATATTGCCGTTCCACATAACGTTTCTGCCATGCTTCTGGATAATTATTCAACATAATCGTTTTTGGTTCAGCAATAGATAAGGGTGATTGCATACCATAGGCGCAATAGTCAAATCCGAGCCTTGATGCGGTAGATTTAACGATCTCAAACAACTGGTATTCATTTTTTACCACCAAAAATGCTGATAATAAATCCTCTTGCCAACTTTCCATTTGCTCTCATTAGACTCCATTCATAGACTATTTTTTATTCGGTTGCATATTGTGAATCCAAGCAATCAAATTGAAGTGTAGGTCTAATCTTTTACCGTAATTTCCATAAAGTCCTTCAAAAATCTAAAAGATTCTGAAGTTGCTAAATATATTTTCGGCGCCTACTCTTCTATTAGAGCTCTCAATTAAAGATTTTGAATTCATCATCCAATTAACAACACTTTTAAGCCCGGAATGGTTGCAAATTATTCAGATAAACTAGATGTCTGAAAGCTTTCAAGGTTGTTATATTTCATGCGCAGATTATGCTTTAAAAATTAAAATTTACACGATGCATTTTATTCCAAAATATATATTTTTTTAATTTATAAAGAGGTCGACTACTTAATTTTTATAGTATGCTTTTATTAATTTAATTAAATAATATTGTCTATCAATTATTCGATATCTCCAATTTTCTTATTTTTTATATATAAAAACTAAAAATAATTATAATACTTTAAAAACCAATCAATTAAAGTAAAAATCCTCATACTTATAATTAGTATTTAAGTAGTAGCAATATTGACTATCTAATAAGCTCCAACGAAGGATTCTCTTTAAAAAAATAACTTTTTACCCGAAAATCTCTCTAATAAGAAGAGCTTAAAGATGTGCTAACAAATTACAGTTAACCTGTTAAATATAACAGTATTTTATTGGCAAAAATTTATGTTATTTATTCATTAAATCTTAATTTAGGGTACTTAAGCAGGTAGCATGGTTAGCATACCCCCTCATTTCTCTATCTCAACAGATGGTTTTATTCGAATGAACGAAAACCAACTCATGAGTTATCCTCTCCAACACATCATCTCTACCGTTGAATCTAGACATACTGAAGCGTCTCAAATTTTCTATTATGGTTTTACTGAATGGGCAACTTCGCAAACTCCAGCTTTAAGTACCGGATGGGATTGGGAACTTATTGAGAATAATGGCATCACTACCGTAAAACGAGTGGGGTTACCTCGAAGCAATATCATGATTGTTGATGTATCTGGTATGGATATCGGATTTGATATTAATGAAACATTACTCGAGAAAAAAATAGATACTTTATTCTGGGAACCGTTTATTTATGCCCAAATCAATACGTCATTAACCGAGTCTTCATTAAGTCAAACCTTCTCTTAGAAACCTGTAAATTCTTACAGTTACCGCCTTTCCAGCTGTTCAGTAAAGTCACTTGAAAAATAAGTGGAAGCACTTGTAATGAATATTATTGCTGGATTTCAAAACAATTTTTCAGAAGGCCTATATACCAAATTTAAAAGTTACCGCTACAGGGTATTTGTTGAATATTTGGGTTGGGAGTTGAACTGTCCAAACAATGAAGAACTAGATCAATTTGATAAAGTCGATACAGCTTATGTCGTGGCTCAAGACAGAGAATCTAATATCATTGGTTGTGCCAGACTACTACCCACCACACAACCTTATTTACTCGGGGAAATATTTCCCCAACTTCTCAATGGAATGCCTATTCCCTGCTCACCAGAAATTTGGGAATTATCAAGGTTTTCAGCCGTAGATTTTTCAAATCCGCCTTCCTCTACCAGTCAGGCTGTGTCATCACCTGTCTCAATTGCAATTCTGCAAGAAGCAATCAACTTTGCAAGAGAACAAGGCGCAAAACAACTCATTACGACTTCTCCTCTTGGAGTAGAACGTTTATTACGTGCTGCGGGTTTTCGTGCCCATCGTGCAGGTCCACCAATGACGATTGATGGATATTCGATGTTTGCATGCTTGATTGATATCTAATTTCTTATATAGGACTCATGCCTATCCGTGGGGCATGAGTCCTAATTTTTACATAGCAATCTATACATATGACCGAGCAAGATGAGTGCATATCAATCAATCTTGGTTTTTAGATTTAAGTTTGCTTTCTTATAATAAATCTCATCCTTTTTATAGCTCCAATCGCGCGGCATAAATGATGTCGATATAATCGCAACTACAGCCATACTTCCGATATAAAACATAATTAAATATGGATTGCCTTGCCCAATACTGAGCAGTTTAGTGGCAATCATAGGGGCTAAACCACCACCCAAAACACCTGCCAACTGTACCGAAATCGAAATACCGCTATAACGAATTTCAGCAGGAAATTGACGCGCAAAAAGCTGAGCTTGTGGCGCATACATAATCGGGAACACTACACCAATTGCCAAAACAATTGCCGTCCAGACCAGTACCGGATCTTTGGTATTGAGCATGCTAAAAAATGGATAAGAATAAAGTGCCAATACACATAGTCCAAACATAAACATATTGCGTTGACCGACTTTATCGGACAAATGTCCGCATAACGGCGTCATAAATAAAATCACGGCTGCACCGCAAATGGTAGCAAACAAAATGTCTTGTCGTGGAATACCTAATTGTGTGGTGGTGTAAGCTAGCGTAAAAGTTGAAGCAATATAGAACCATGCATTTTCAGCAGCTCTCGCCAAAATAATAGTGATGAGTTGCTTTGGATGATTTTTAAAAACCTGAAAAGCCGGAACTTTGACTTCTTCGGACTGTTGTTTTACTTTTTCAAAGTCTGGTGACTCAGGCACTTTTACACGAATATACCAACCCACTGCCAGTAAAATAATGCTGGCAAGAAATGGTAAACGCCAGCCCCAGCTAAACAATGCTTGCTCAGGTAATAACGACACCAGTCCTAGTGCGATTGAGGCGAGCATTAAGCCCCCACCGGTACTGGCTTGAGGCAAACTTCCCCAAAACCCTTTACCACCTTCGGGTGCATGTTCTACTGCCATAAGCACGGCACCGCCCCACTCACCGCCCATGGCCATACCTTGAATAAATCGCAAGATCACCAAGCCAATTGCCGCCCAATATCCAATTGACTCGTAAGTCGGTAAGAGGCCAATCAGTACGGTTGGAATCCCCATGAGCATCAGCGTTAGCAACAACATTGACTTACGGCCAATCTTGTCACCGAAATGGCCAAAGACTAAACCACCTAAAGGCCGCCCAATAAACCCAACAGCATAGGTTGCAAATGCTGCAAGCACACCTGTAAGTGGGTCCAGATTTGGGAAAAATAGTTTGTTAAAAATGAGGGCTGCTGCTGCACCATAAACAAAAAAGTCATACCACTCAATCGTGGTGCCGACCATGCTAGAGATGCCTGCTAATCGATGTGACGACTTTTTAGAATTTGAACCGTTTCCATGTATTGTTTGCATCGTAATGTCCTTTTTAGATTTTCTTGTTTTGTCTTTTTATGCTTATGATCTGTCCTGACCATAAGCATGTTCAGGTCTCGCTTGATCTCCTTAAGCTTTTTATGTGTTTGAAAAATGGTTTAGCTTAGTTTTTCTAAAATTTGTTCCAGCTCAGGATTACGTTCTTGCCACCGTGGTTGTTTATCTTTATCAACAATAAGCGCACGAACGCCTTCAATAAAGTCACCATGCTCAAACCAGATATCCTGTAAATCACGCTCAAGCTGCATACACTGCTGTAGTGAAAGTCCACGGCCTAAATGTTGCAGTTTCAAGCTGGTTTGTTTGGCAATAAATGAACGCTGCTGCAAAATACTAAGCATTTTACTCGCCCAAGTCTTTAAGCTTTCATCCTGTTCATTTTCAAGGCTTTGTTCGATCTCATCTAAATGCTGATATCCGAAGTGTTTACGGATACCTTCTGCCAACTGTTTGAGCTCACTTTCGGCAGGACGAGTAATAAATCGGGTAATGATGTGTTCAATTCCCTCTTTGCTTAAGCTTGGCGCTTCGACGAGAGCGTCTTGTAAAGCTTGTAACTGCTCGCTTGGCACATGGTAGTCAATTAAGTCGAGATAGAGCGCATCACTACTGCTGATCTGCTCACCCGTAATTGCCATATAAACGCCAATATCATCAAGGCGAGACAGGAAATGAGTTGCGCCAACGTCCGGGAAAAAACCAATCGCTGTTTCAGGCATGGCAAATCTGGACTTTTCACTGCTTACCACAATATGACACGCCTGAGCCAAGCCAAAACCGCCACCTAATATATAGCCATCAAGCACAACAATGATTGGCTTTTCATATTCACGCAGTAAATTTAGCATTTTATATTCGGCACTAAAGTAGCCTTTGTAATCGGCTGTGCCATTTTTATAACTGTCGTAGAGATAGCGAATATCGCCACCTGCACAGAAGGCTTTTGGGCTATTTGATTTGATTAAGATCGCCTGAACAGCAGCATCATTTCGCCACAGTTCCAATTGGGCACCAATGCCTTCAATCATGTCTAAAGACAGAGCATTGAGATGAGTCACGCGATTTAAGGTAATCATACCGAGCTTACCTTGTTGCTCAATCATTAAGTGATTTTCTGTATTCATTTTATTGATCTCTTATTGATTTTTAAAATTTGCCTTTCGTTTTTCAACGAAAGCCTGCATACCTTCTTTTTGGTCAAATGTTGCAAATATTGAATGGAACATACGTCTTTCAAAACGTAAACCTTCGGTGAGATTCACCTCAAAAGCTCGGTTAATGGTTTCTTTGAGCATCATGTTTGCAGTTAAAGACCGTGCTGCGATTTTTTCAGCTGCTTGCAAGGTTTGTTCAAGTAATTCTTCTTTAGCAAACACGCGTGCAACTAAACCACTTTGCTCTGCTTCTACCGCACCCATTTGACGAGCGGTAAGGCACATTTCCATTGCTTTGGCTTTACCAATAGCATG
The DNA here is from genome assembly GCF_031196675.1 of Acinetobacter sp. 148. Lineage (NCBI taxonomy): Bacteria > Pseudomonadati > Pseudomonadota > Gammaproteobacteria > Moraxellales > Moraxellaceae > Acinetobacter > Acinetobacter sp. 148. The sequence continues at coordinate 16,075 of NZ_JAVIMT010000068.1, forward strand.
GGTTAATCGTTGTGTGCCACCAATACCCGGAATTACACCTAAGGTGACTTCGGGTAAACCAAACTTGGCGTTGTCAGCACAATAAATAAAGTCACACATGAGCGCCAATTCACAGCCACCACCTAACGCATAGCCACTCACTGCTGCAATTAGAGGTTTACGGCGCTGTGCAATGCGGTCTGCAAGATGAAAAAAGTCATCTAAATAAATATCAGGAAATGCCAAATCAGCCATTTCTTTAATGTCAGCTCCTGCGGCAAAAGCCTTTTCAGAACCTGCCAATACGATGCAACCAATTTCGCGGTCTTTTTCGAGCTGATCTAATGCCTGATTAATTTCACTAATTAATTCGCTGTTTAAAGCATTGAGCGCTTGAGGGCGATTTAATGTAATCAGTCCAACCCCATTACGCTTTTCTAATAAAATACTTTGCCACTGCATTACTTATTCCTTGTTCTGATTTTATAGACTACGTGCAATCACTAAACGTTGGATATCACTCGTGCCTTCGTAAATTTGACAAATACGCGCATCACGATAAATACGTTCAATTGAAAAATCTCTGAGATAGCCATAGCCACCAAATACTTGTAGCGCACTCGAGCACACACGCTCAGTCATTTCTGAAGCAAATAACTTGGCCATTGAAGCTTCATTGAGACATGGTTGACCTGCTTCTTTTAAACGTGCGGCGTAGTGAACCAATTGTCTCGCTGCTTCAATTTCAGTTGCCATACTGGCAAGACGAAAAGCGATGGTTTGATGCTCAAAAATTGGTTTTCCAAAAGTAATACGCTCTTTGGCATAACGAGTTGCTTCTTCGAGCGCCGCACGTGCTAAACCGACTGCTTGTGCAGCAATACCAATACGGCCACCTTCTAAATTGGCGAGAGCAATTTTCAGGCCTTCACCTTCTTTCCCCAGCATGAGACTTTTATGAATGCGTACATCTGTCAGCGCAATCTGACACGTATCTGAAGCATGCAGACCTAGTTTTTCTTCAACGCGAATCACTTCATAACCCGGTGTCTCGCGTGGGACTAAAAAGGCACTAATCCCCTTTTTTCCTGCGCTCGGATCGGTCACAGCAAATACGATAATGACACCTGCATTATCACCAGAGGTAATAAACTGCTTGGCACCATTTAAGATATAATCATCGCCATCTTTCACCGCTCGGGTTTTGATAGCTCCCGCATCTGATCCAGTATGTGGTTCAGTTAAAGCAAAAGCACCGATCATTTCACCTTGCGCTAAAGGTTTTAAAAAGCGCTCTTTTTGCTCATCAGTACCAAATTTTAAAATAGGTACACAGCCAACCGAGTTATGTACACTCATGATGGTCGAGGTTGCGCCATCTGCTGCCGCAACTTCTTCGAGTGCTAGTACATAGGCTAAGTTACCCGTGTCTGAACCACCCCATTGCTCTGAAACAAGCATACCCATAAAACCGAGTTGCCCCATTTGAGTCAGAGTTTCTTTTGGGAAGGTTCCGTCTCGGTCCCAATCGCTGGCATGAGGCTTAATTTGTTCTTGGGCGAAACTTTTCGCCATATCACGAATGAGTAATTGTTCTTCGGTAAATTGCATTATTATTTCCTTTACCCTGCTTTAGCTTGTTGTTTAGCAATTTCTTGATTACGCAATAAAAAGCGCTGAATTTTGCCACTTGGAGTTTTAGGTAATTCACTCACAAATTCAACTAATCGTGGGTAAGCATGAGCAGAAAGTCGTCTTTTAACAAACTGGCTGAGTTCTTCAGCAAGCGCATCTGAAGGTTGTATGCCCGCAGCTAAAATTACAAAAGCCTTAACCACTTCAGTGCGATCCGGATCAGGCACGCCTATTACTGCGGCTTCAATCACAGCGTCGTGTTCAAGTAGTGCGCTTTCTACATCGAAAGGTCCAATACGATAGCCTGATGTGGTGATCACATCATCGCTACGGCCGACAAAGCTCATACTGCCATCGGCATGTAGCTCGGCAGTATCACCCGTTAAATAGTAATGACCAATGAAAGGTGATTTACGACTTTCTTTATAGCCACCAAACCACATCATTGGAGACTGGCTAATGTCGACTGCTAAAATTCCCGGTGTGTCTGGCGGAAGCTCTTCACCTTGTTCATTAACAATCGCAACGCGATAGCCCGGACTTGGAAAACCTGCTGAACCAGCATGAATTTCATGTTTTAAACCATGATGATTACACACCACCATGCCCACTTCAGTTTGCCCGTAGTGGTCATAAATTGGAGCATCAAGGACTTGTTTAAACCAACGAATTACTTCCGGATTTAGCGGCTCTCCTGCACTACTCACCACACGGAATTGTCCTTTTAACGGTGCCATTTGTGCTGGGTCAGCTGCCATCATCATGCGGTAAGCCGTTGGTGCACCTGCCAAGTTGTTAACCTTATAATCTTTCACAATTTGGCATAGGCTATCGGTGCTAAAACCGCCTTCATAGAACAAAGTGGCATGGCCTAAAAATAACGGCCCAGTAATCGCATAGTACAACCCATACGCCCAACCCGGATCTGCAATATTCCAGAATGAATCCTCTTCGGTTAAACCAATGGCATCTTGCATATATCGACCAAAAGCAATCAATGCTTTTAGTGGCACTTCCAATGGTTTCGCTGGTCCTGTAGTGCCAGACGTAAACATAAGCAAGAAAGGATCTTGGATGCTACGCATCACCAGATCACATTGATCGGACTGCTGCTTTACTTCACTCCAGAAATTAAAATCACCTGCTTTAAGTGGAGTACCTTGAGCATCGGCCACTGTCATAATTGCAGGACACTTTTCAATTTCGTCGAGCTTGCTACGGTTGCCCATATCGGTCACCACTAGCTTACTTTGAGCAAGTTGAATACGGTGCTCAATCGCTTTGGGACCAAAGGCAGTAAATAGGGGCTGGTACACAGCACCAATTCGCCAAGCTGCCAAAATGGTCACGATCAGTTCAGGTGTTCTTGGCAATAAGCCTGAAATACGGTCACCCGCTTTCACACCTTGTGATTTTAAAAAGTTAGCAAACTGACTCGACCATTCTTTTAGTTCACGGAAGGTATATTGTTCTTTGCGACCGTCTTTTCCTTGCCAGTACAGCGCGATCTTGTCGCCATCTGCATGTCTATCACAACATTCATAACATGCGTTCAGTGCATCGAGTGAACCTGACAACATCTGTTTAGCAGTGCTTTCCAAATCGAAAGCCTGTACAGCATTTTGATAATCCATCATATCTTTTCCCTCAGTCCGGATTTGTTGTTATTCACGACAGGGTTTGATTTATTCGTTTAAAGCCTTCCTTTGGCTTTACCGTTATGCCTCTTGTGGCAGGTATTGCTGAATAATGCTCGAGAAATCGAGATGAGCATTACCACGCATACACATTTGCTGATAAAGCTGTTGCACCATGCCACCTAATAAAACCGGCTGTTTCACTTGGCCTGCGGCTTCTACAGCGAGTCCTAAATCTTTGAGCATTAACTGAGTCGCAAAGCCGTCTTGATAGCCTCGAGATGCAGGCGCATTTTCATTAATATGTGGCCATGGGTTACACACATCCGAACTCCAGCAACGGCCACTTGAAGTGTTAATTACACCTGCCAATGCTTGTGGGTCGATGCCTAGCTTCACACCGAGTGCCATGCCTTCGGCCACCGCAGCCATTGAAATTCCTAAAATCAGGTTGTTGCAGATTTTGGCAATTTGACCTGCACCGACATCACCACAGTGAACAATATTTTTGCCCATGTGGCTGAGCACAGGTTTCACCTCATTAAAGGTTTGTTCATCGGCACCGACCATGAAGGTTAAGGTTCCTGCTTGAGCACCAATGGTTCCACCAGAAACGGGTGCATCACAAATTTTAATATTTTTGCTATGTGCAACAGCAGCAATGTCTTTAATGGTTTGCGGGTCAATGGTGCTGCTATCAATGCATAAGCTACCTGCTTTTAACACTTCCAAGACACCATTTTCGCCTAAGTAAACCTCTTTAACATGCTTCGCCGCAGGCAACATGGTAATGACTACATCTGCTTGTTTAGCTGCGTCCTGTGGGCTGTCGCAAACCACACCACCTGCCTCGGCGAAGTGCTGAATCGCGACTTCACTGAGGTCGTAACCATAAACTTTGAGTCCGGCTTTTAGTAGGTTTTGGGCCATTCTGCCGCCCATATTACCTAGACCGATAAAGGCGATATTCATCCGTGATCCCCTTAACGTAAACTAATGGTTGTATTTACACCGCCAACTTCATGGCTATCTTCGAACCAGCGACTGGTAATCGTTTTGGTTTGGGTATAGAACTGCACAGCCTGTTTACCGTATGGCCCCAAATCACCTAGTTTTGAGCCTCTTGAACCGGTAAAACTAAAGAAAGGCACTGGTACAGGAATTGGAATGTTGATACCGACTTGACCAATATCAATGAGGTTTTGGAAAGTACGTGCAATGGCACCGCTTTGTGTGAATAGGCCTACACCATTACCAAATGGGTTGGCATTGATCAAAGCAATCGCTTCATCGAGTGTATCGACACAAATAATTGAAAGTACCGGGCCAAAGATTTCTTCTTTATAAATGCGCATGTCGGTATTTACGCCACTAAAAATCGTGGCACCCACAAAGTTACCTGACTCATAACCTTGTACTTGAACATTGCGACCATCGAGTAGTAACTCTGCACCTTGCTCAACACCGCTATTAATTAAGTCCAGCACTCGCGCTTTGGCACGTTTTGAAATCACTGGACCAATGTCAGTATTTGGTTCATGACCTGCATTTACTTTTAGAGTTTTGGCTTTTTCAACTAACTCTTGAATCCACTGTTTACTGTCGCCAACCATCACTGCAACCGACAATGCCATACAGCGTTGCCCAGCAGCACCAAACGCTGCACCTACTAAAGCGTTTAAGGTTTGTTCCTTATTGGCATCCGGCATCACAACTACATGGTTTTTTGCACCCATCATGGCTTGCACACGTTTGCCATGCTGCCCTGCAAGGTTATAAACATGTGTTCCAACCGCTGTTGAACCTACAAATGAAATTGCTTTAATGTCTTTATGGGTACACAAACGGTCAACCACTTCTTTACCGCCATGCACAACGTTCAGCACACCTGCCGGAATACCTGCTTGAATCGCAAGCTCAACCAACATCATGGTCGATAATGGATCTTGTTCTGAAGGTTTTAAAACAAAAGTATTGCCGCACACGATTGCCATTGGGAACATCCAAAGCGGGATCATGGCTGGGAAATTAAACGGCGTAATACCTGCACAAACGCCCAAAGGTTGCTGCAAGGTATACGTATCTACACCACGTGCTACACCTTCAACATATTCACCCATTTGTAAAGTACCAACTGAGCAGGCATGTTCAACCACTTCTAGACCACGTTGAATATCACCTTCGGCATCTGCCAAAGTTTTACCTTGTTCAGCCGTCAATACTTGTGCGATTTCTTTCATGTTGGCACGGATCAAGTCTTGTAGCTTGAGCATGATGCGCATACGTGCCTGAATTGGAGTCTGGCGCCACGAAGCAAAAGCATCTTGTGCAGCCTGAATAGCAGCGTCGACTTCTTCAACCGTTGCAAAAGGCACGCGACCAATCACTTCCTGAGTTGCAGGGTTAACAATGTCTTGCCATTCTTGTGTTTTAGATTCGATAAACTGTCCGTTAATAAGTAATTTAGCGGTGTCCAATTCGATTTTCTGGATTGTGTTCATAACCTCTCCGTAGGTCATATTTTTATTGTGTTCAGTTATTAGAAAATACTTTTCTATGTATTTTCTTTATTCAGGTTTTATTTGAGACTAACAAAGAAATCTTTGACCACCAACGCAAATTCATGCACGATTGTTGTGCAAATATGCACAGGGACAATAACAAAAATGAAAGTGGATTGGGATCATCTACAGTTTTTTCTGGTTTTAGCACGCACTAAAACTCTAACCAATGCTGCACGTATTATCGGTGTCGAGCACAGTACGGTGGCTAGACGGATTCAGGCTCTAGAACTTGCTTTGGGTACTACGCTATTTAAGCGTGAAGCAACGGGCTATGAGTTAACTCTCGAAGGGATGGCACTTGTCCCTCGAGTTGAACAAATGGAACAAGCTTTCTTACAAATTGAAAAACCGCATCAACCTTTGCAAGGTCGTGTGCGAATTGGCACACCTGAGGGTTTTGGAACTGCATTTTTAGCCCGCTTACTGGCTGAGTTCTCCATACAGTATCCACTGCTTACCATCGACCTGATACCCGTCCCAAAAATGATTAAGCTCTCGCACCGTGAAGCAGATATTGTGGTGTCGATTGAACGCCCAACCTCAGGGCCTTATATCATTACGCGCTTGTCTGATTACTGTTTAAAAATTTACGGTAGCCAAAACTATCTAGCGCAAAACCCACCAATTCGCCGACTGGAAGATTTAACCCAGCACCGCTTTGTGAACTATATTGATGATCTGGTGTATAGCCCCGAACTGTATTGTCTAGAACGCTTACCTTTAAAGCTTAACGCGAACTTTCGCAGTAGCAGCATTTTGGCGCAACAAATTGCGGTCAGCGCAGGCGCAGGTCTTGCAATTTTGCCCAAGTTTTTGGCAGATGATAAGCCTGAGCTTGAAGAGGTGTTAGAACAACAAGTTCGTTTTACTCATACCTTCTGGATGCTGACCTTCGTTGATTTACAGCATGAGCCGCGCATTAAACTGGTTTGGGATTACTTGCGTAAACAGGCCGATAAATACCAACATTTACTGGTTGATTAAATAATAAATAAAAAGCCAATCATATGATTGGCTTTCTGGTAAATCGAGACATGTTAATTAAAAGATTTCTTGACCTAATTTTTTCATACGCGGTTTATAGAACACATAATAGGTCACGCTTAAAACCACTAACCATACTGGGCTAACGTATAGCGCTTTTAAGGTATCTGGCTCTAATGCCAAAATCACCAAGGTAAACAAGAAGAATGCAATAACGGCATAAGCCATCAACACACCGCCCGGCATTTTAAAGGTAGATGCTGCATGTAACTCTGGGCGAATTTTACGATAACGTAAATAACACGCCATGATTAAAATCCACACGCTAATGAATAAAATCACACAGAGCGAACTTGCCAAAGTAAATGCTTCCATTGTGTTTGGAACAAAGTACTGAAGCACTGCTCCGCCCATAATGAAAATACATGAGAAGATTAAACCATTTGACGGTACAGCACGCTTTGATAAACGTCCCAAAACACTCGGTGCCTGACCATCTTTTGATAAACCAAACAACATACGGCTCGTTGAAAACACGCCACTGTTCATCGAAGACATGACCGAAGACAGCACAACCAAGTTCATGATAATTGCTGAAATCGGAATACCTGCATTTAAGAACAATTCAACAAACGGGCTTTTATCTGCACGGATATGATTCCAAGGCGTCACTGACATCACGACAAAAAGTGCCAGCACATAAAACAGAATAATACGTACCGGAATCGCGTTAATTGCTTTTGGTAAGTTAGTTTGCGGATCTTTCGTTTCAGCCGCTGTGGTACCAATCAACTCAACACCAATAAAGGCAAACACGGCAATCTGGAATCCGGCTAAAAATCCACTTACACCTTTTGGAAACAGACCTCCATGCGACCAGACATTACTGATGCTGACAACGTCACCATGAGGAGCTTGGAAATGAGTGAGAATCATGTAGCCACCCACACCAATTAAGCCAATAATTGCCAAAATCTTAATGAGTGCGAACCAGAATTCTACTTCACCAAACAACTTGACCGTAAGCAAATTAAGTCCTAACACGAATAGTACACAGCCCGCACTAATCATGGCCTGTTGCATTGGTGAGAAACTGGCACCCTCGGGCAACCAGAAACTTAAATAATTAATAACTGCTGATAGATCGGCAATACCGACCAATACCCAGCCTAGCCAATAGGTCCAGCCAATATAATAGCCAGCCCATGGGCCGATTAAATCATATGCCATATCAACAAATGACTTGTAATGTAAATTAGCAAGCAGTAATTCACCTAATGCACGCATAAGGAAAAAGAACATACCGCCAATTAACATGTAAATAACGAGAATCGAAGGACCTGCGAGGGAGATGGTTTTGCCCGAGCCCATAAATAGACCGGTACCGATTGCACCGCCAATTGCAATGAGCTGTAAGTGGCGATTACTTAATTTCCGTTGTAAATGATCAGGGGAACTTGCCTCATCTGAATGATGAACCATTGTCATATTAGAAGTCCTTTTTATATTTGCTTAATTTCAATCAGCAACATATAGGGAGAAAACGAACCGTATATCGTGGGTTGCTGAGTCTATACATCGGGACAAGATGTTCAAGTATATTTTTTCCTTAATTGATCTATCTTTTATCCCTATTTTTTTAAATTGCATTATTTATGTACTGCCTTCACGGCAATTTTAATTATCCAATCTCAATTCACCAGATGAGCCGAAGTGTAGCATGCGATATTGTTCAATGTCGCTTTCCCACCCCCTTCAAAACTGCACTGATGACTCAAAAATAAACAATATTATTCCGATAAAAAACTTAAAGAAAATAAAAAAAGCCAATCATGTTCGATTGGCTTTTTAATAAAACTTAATGGTCGTTGACGAGTTCACGTCCTAGTCTTTTCATGCGCGGTTTATACAGCACATGATAAGTCACACCTAAAATGATCAACCATACTGGACTGACATATAGCGCTTTTAAAGTATCAGGCTCTAATGCCAAGATCACCAAAGTGAAAAGCATGAATGCCAAAACAACATAACTCATCCAAATGCCGCCCGGCATTTTGAATGTAGATTTTTCATGTAATTCAGGACGTAATTTACGATAGCGTAAATAACACACCATAATGAGACTCCACACACTAATGAAGAGAATCACACAGAGTGAACTTGCTAATGTAAATGCCTCCATTGTGTTTGGAACAAAGTACTGAAGCACTGCCCCGCCCATAATGAAAGTACAAGAGAAAATCAAACCATTTGAAGGGACTGCGCGTTTTGATAAACGTCCAAATGCTCCCGGTGCCTGACCGTCTTTTGATAAACCGAACAGCATACGACTGGTTGAAAACACACCGCTGTTCATTGAAGACATGACCGAAGATAGCACCACCAAGTTCATGATGATCGCAGAAACCGGAATACCTGCATTTAAGAATAACTCAACAAACGGGCTTTTATCTGCACGAATGTGATCCCACGGTGTTACCGACATCACAATAAATAACGCCAATACATAGAACAAAATAATACGTACAGGAATCGCGTTAATTGCTTTCGGTAAGTTCTTCTGCGGGTCTTTGGTTTCAGCAGCTGTTGTACCAACCAACTCAACCCCGACAAACGCAAAAACGGCAATCTGGAATCCTGCCAAGAAGCCTTCTGTACCTTTCGGGAATAAACCACCATGTGACCAGACATTACTAATGCTGGCAACAGCGCCTTGCGGAGCTTGAAAATGGCTGAAAATCATATAGCCACCCACGCCGATCAGGCCAATAATTGCCAGAATCTTAATAAGGGCAAACCAGAATTCAATTTCACCAAATAGACGTACTGTAAGGAGGTTAAGACCCATCACAAACAACACACAGCCTGCACTAATCATGGCCTGCTGTATTGGTGAGAAGCTTGCACCATCGGGTAGCCAGAAGCTCAAATAGTTAATGACTGCTGAAAGGTCCGCAATACCGACCAGCACCCAACCTAACCAATAGGTCCAACCCAAATAGTAACCAGCCCAAGGACCAATCAGGTCATGAGCCATATCAACAAAAGATTTGTAATGCAGATTTGCAAGGAGTAACTCACCCATTGCACGCATTAAGAAAAAGAACATTCCTCCAATAATCATATAAATAAAGAGAATTGAAGGACCTGCAAGGGAGATGGTTTTACCTGAGCCCATAAATAGGCCAGTTCCAATTGCACCGCCAATTGCAATCAGTTGTAAATGACGGTTAGACAGTTTTCGTTGCAGATGATCGGGAGAATTTTCCGTATCTGAATGACGAGCCGTTGTCATATTAAAATTCCTTTTTGAATTCCTTTGTTAAGATCAGCAACCTATGGCGAAAATTGAACCGTATGCCATAGGTCACTGAATCTGTTCACCAAAAAACGACTGGTTAAACCGTATCTATCTTCCTTCTGTTAGATACATCATCGTTTTTGGAGTAAAGCCGAATTACTTTTGTGCTGCCGTCACGGCAATTTCAATTAACCAATCTGGATTGACCAAATCGGCCTGAATTGTGGCACGCGATGGAGCAACACACCCTTTTAACCAGTCAACCCAAATTGCATTTACGGTTGAAAAGTCAGAAAGATTTTTCAAATAGAGCTGCGCAGAGAGCAAGCGAGATTTATCGGTATTGGCTAATGCCAAAAGTTCATCAATTGTTGCAAGAATTTCACGGGTTTGACCTGCCACGTCCTGCTCGGTATTTTTAGGCACCTGACCTGACAAATAAACCACTTTGTTAAAAACAGTCACGGCGCTCATGACTTCGTTAGTGTTAATCTTTTGTATATCTGAATTAGACATTCGGATTTCCTTATACCTGATTAATAAATTGAACACGGGCGGTGACGGCACACATCAGTTCATAACCCACCGTACCGGATGAAACTGCAACATCGTCAATAGATAGAACGACGCCTGTACTTGACTGACCCCAGAGCACCACTTCACTACCAACTTTGGCACTCTCAATACCCGTTAAATCGACTGCCAACATATCCATACTGACGCGGCCAACTGTACGCGTGCGTACTGAGTCCACTAAAACTGGCGTGCCTGTTGGCGAAATACGTTGATAACCATCGGCATAGCCGCAAGCCACAATCCCAATCGTCATGGGTTGCTCTGCGACAAAGTTTGAGCCATAACCTACGCTTTCATTCGGCTCCAAATGCTGAACGGAAATAATTTCACTACGTAAGCTCATGGTTGGCTGCAAGCCCCAATCCGCAATACTATGGGTTGGGTAATCTGGCGAGCTGCCATAAAGCATGATGCCGCTACGGACATAATCTGATTTGAGCTGGTCTTGATAACGCAGAATTGCCGCACTATTACTTACCGATCTTTCACCCGGTAAATCCTTCACAATTTCTTCAAAGGCAGTAATTTGATAATCAATACCTTGCTGACCGAAACGATCGCCATCTGCATCCGAAAAATGCATCATGTGGGTAATCTTGGCGACATTTACCAAATTATTTAAACGTTCCCAGGCCTGCACATAATGCTGTGGTTTAAAACCAAGACGGTTCATACCACTGTTCATTTTCAAGAAAACATCAAATTGAGCAGGATAAGGATGCTGTTCTACCCACTCAATTTGCGCTTCACTATGAATGGTGAAACTAAGCTGATACTGCACACAATCAAATAAATCTTGAGGAGAAAAAATCCCTTCGAGCAACAAAATCGGACCCGTCCAACCTAGAGCACGAATTCGTTTTGCTTCATCAAGATCAAGTAAGGCAAAGCCATCTGCTGCTTTAAACGCTTCATAAACACGTTCAATTCCATGTCCATAAGCATTGGCTTTGACAACGGCAAAGACCTTACTGTTTGGCATAGCCTTGCGTACCACCGCCAAGTTATTTTGTAAGGCTTGACGGTGGATCACTGCGGTAATAGGACGAGGCATGATTACTTTCCTAACGTCCGTTAAGCCGCATGTGCGTGTGAATAACGCTGAATTGAAAGGCCATCGGTACTGATATCAGTCTTATGATTCAATACGATGTCACTGATTAATTTTCCTGAACCGCACGCCATGGTCCAACCTAAAGTGCCATGACCTGTATTCAAGAACAGATTTTTAAAGCGAGTCGCACCAATAATTGGAGTACTGTCTGGTGTCATTGGACGTAAACCTGTCCAGAAAGATGCTTGTTCCATATCACCACCCGGGAACAAGTCTTGAGTCACCATTTGCAAGGTTGCACGGCGGTCTTCGTTTAGTCCCAAATTGAAGCCGCTTAGCTCAGCCATACCACCTACGCGAATACGTTGGTCAAAACGAGTAATCGCGATTTTGTAAGTTTCATCCAGCACTGTAGATTGCGGAGCAAAAGCTGGGTCAACAATAGGAATCGTCAACGAGTAACCTTTTACAGGATATACAGGTAACTGTAGATCAAGCGGTTTCAAGAAATCACGTGAATAGCTACCAAACGCTAGAACATAACGATCTGCAGTTAAAACTTTACCATTGACCAAAACGCCCTTAATTTGATCGCCTTCAACAATCAATTTTTCTACGTTCTGGTTGAACTGGAAGTTAACACCTAGCTCTTTAGCAATTTGAGCTAAAGCATTGGTAAATAAATAGCAGTCGCCTGTTTCATCATTTGGTAAGTGTAAACCACCCACAAGTTTATCTTGTGCATTGGCCAACGCTGGTTCTACACGACCAAGTTCGTTGCCATTTAATAATTCGTAGCTTACGCCGCACTCTTCAAGCACGCTAATGTCGCGTTGAACCGCTTCCATTTGTGCTTCTTTACGGAATAACTGCAACGTACCTTTAGCGCGGTTTTCGTAGTGAATACCCGTGTCTTTTCTAAGTTCACGTAAGCAGTCACGGCTATATTCAGCCACACGCATCATACGTTCTTTGTTCACAGCATAACTTTGCGGATTACAGTTTTTCAGCATTTGCGCCATCCACTGTAATTGCCACATGCTGCCATCTAAATTAATCGCAAGCGGTGCATGGTGTTGGAACATCCATTTCACAGCTTTAAAAGGAATTCCTGGTGCTGCCCAAGGGGTCGAATACCCAGGCGAAATTTGACCTGCGTTACCAAAACTTGTTTCTTCAGCAGGACCTGACTGGCGATCGAGAACAGTAACCTCAGCTCCTTGTCGAGCCAGATAATAGGCACTTGCCACTCCAATAACGCCGCTACCTAGTACAATTACGCGCATTTCCATTCCCTCACGCACACCAGTTTATTTCACTAGTATATTTCTGCTTCAATAGTTTATTTCACTGTTTTTCAGGCTATAATCTAGGTAAATTTATGTTTTTCTCGCGAGAATTTTAAAAAAAGAGGAAATATCTATGCGCCCCTTAGATCGTATAGATCGCATGATTCTGGATATTTTGCAGCGTGAAGGACGAATTGCGATTAGTGAATTGGCATCAAGAGTCAACCTCTCTACCACCCCTTGTTCAGAGCGTGTAAAGCGCCTTGAGCGCGATGGCATTATCATGGGTTATTACGCACGGCTAAACCCCGCCTACGTTGACCGTAACCTGCTTGTCTTTTTAGAAATTAAGTTATCTGCCAAATCTGGCGATGTATTTGATCAGGTGGCTAGAGACTTAGTTGAGATTCCTGAAGTACTCGAATGTCACCTCATTTCAGGCGAATTTGACTACCTTGTAAAAGCGCGTTTAAAAGAAATGAGCGCATACCGCCGCTTATTGGGAGATCTATTAAAGAAACTTCCTGCTTCGGCATCTTCACACAGTTATGTGGTCATGGAAGAAGTGAAAGAAACTCTGTATTTAGATGTAAGCAAGTAAAGCGAGCATTATTGAACTCGCTTTACTCACCTTTTGGAAATTAGAAATATTTTAAAATCGAAATATGCTTGTTTTGATGTTTAAATTTCGAGAACCATTTAACCGCTGGATAGAGTGCAAAAGACAATACAATCGTGATTAACCACAGCATCCACACATGATTGACCGACAAATAGTTTCCGTAGTTAGCTCCCCACACACTGAGTGCCAACACATACATCAGTTTCAACACATATAAGTGCAGTAAATAAAAGAACATCGGCACCGAACCAAACACGACCAATGGTTTTAGAAATGAATATTGCTGCATACGTTCAAAAGCAACGAGCACAAGCAAGCCAATTCCGACATTTAGCAAAATAAACAATAAAGACGGTGGATACTTGGTGAGGTTAAAAAAGCTCATGAGACTCAGTTGTAATGACTCAAAATGTTGCCACGGCTGGTCACCATAGCCATTGATAAAACGGAGTAAAACAAATAACCCGATACTTGCCAGACCAAGGCTGAGTAAAGTGCGGCTTCTTTGCTTTGCTGAATATTTTGAACTAAAGAACTGACCTAATACGTAGCCTAATAAAATCACCCCAATCCAAGGTAAAACAGGGTAACTTGTACGAAGCTTGATACCCGCAAACTCAAGCCAGCCACGTTCATGTAAAACGAACCATATATTCTGTAGGATGCCTTGTGAGAAATACACAGAATCTAATAAGTTGTGCCCAAAAATAATCACCAACGCTACACCAGCAAGAACCGGCAAAGGCCAACTTACACAACAAGCTAGCAACACCATGCTAATACCAATCGCCCAGATCACTTGTAAATAAATGACTTCAGGCGGAAAAGTTGCCGTCCATGCAAAGTTCACAAGGGTAAGCTCTAACATAATCAAAAATAAGCCACGCTTTAATAAAAAAGCACGTGTTTGCTGTAAATCTTGTTTTTTTGACTGAAATAAAAAAGCAGAAATACCGGTTAAAAGTACAAAAACCGGAGCACAAATATGGGCCAATAATCGACTGCCAAATAAAGCCGGTTCTGTTACTGTTACGTCCATTGGGTCGGTAACCTGTTTATGTAAATAGAAAGTTTCTCTTACATGGTCGAGCAACATAATGATGATCACCAAACCACGCAATGCATCAATCGACTGTAAACGTTCAATATTCTTTTCTAAAGACATAGCAGTAATCAACAAAATAATGTAACGTTATACTATTACATTTAATTCCTTTTGTCTTTTTATGGCTGATTATTTATGCGACACAAATTAGGATTGTTGTCTTCGTTAGGTCTATCATTTATATCGACACTCACTTGGGGAGAAGAAACGTCAACGGTACTTGAGACCATACGTGTTCAGGCTGAAAGTACCCGAGAAGATGTGAGCCAAAATAGCTCGGCAACTAAATTTACTCACGATGTTTTAGATGTCCCTTTTAACCGTGCTTATCTTTCTAAACAAATAATGGAACAGCAAGACGTGCAACGGATTGATGACGCATTAACTTTAGTCAGTGGGGTTTTTCATCAAAATAGCTTTGGTGGTGGTTTTTGGGATAACTACTCATTTCGTGGCTTTAGTACCGACCCCAATTTAGGTGCGGCTATGATCCGTAACGGTTTGAGTGTTAACCGAGGAATTAGCGCTCCAAAAGATGTAGTGAATATTGAATCTTTAGAGTTTTTAAAAGGACCAATGGCGGCGCTATATGGTCGCGGCGAAACAGGAGGTTTGCTGAACCTCAACAGTAAAAAACCACAGTGGGAAAGCGAAAGTGAACTTAACCTACGCGCCAATACCCAAGAACAATATCGCATAAGTCTGGAACACACCGCGCCTATTAACGATGAACTGGCCTATCGTTTAGCAGTGGCTCACGAAGATAATCAAAGCTTTCGTGATCATGTTAGCAGTGAACGCTGGTTCTTTTCACCACAGCTCACATGGAAAATTTCAGACCAAACACAACTCGACTTTGACAGTGAATTTACAGAGCATAAAGGAACCTTTGACCGCGGTGTCAGCACAGTCAATCATCAGTTTGTGATGGACCCGAAAACCTTTACAGGTGAACCTGACGATGGTGATTTGAAAATAAAAGATTACTTTTACCAATTACGTCTGAGTCACGAGTTTAACCCTGATTGGAAACTAAACAGTGCGGTCAGTTATAAAGATGCACAAATGGTCGGCTTTGCAACCGAACCTCGTCGTATGCAAGCCGATGGCCGCACTCTAGAGCGCCAACGCCGCTATCGTGATTATACAAGTGAAGATGTGCTGGCTCAGACCGAGTTACTTGGCAAGATTGATACCTCATGGGCTCGTCATGAAATTTTACTTTCAACCGAGCTTGGTCAACTCGACTACAAACAAAACCAGCTTCGTCGCAACCACAGCACAGACTCACCAAACACAATTGATATTTATCAACCTAAATATGGCAAATATTTACCAAACCTCACTCCGTTTACCGACACCAAAGAGCGCCAGCGTTACTTTGCACTTAATCTACAAGATCAGATCTTTTTCAATGACCAGTGGAGTGTGTTACTCGGTAATCGTTTTGATCAGGTCGAACAAGACTTTAAAAATCATATAAAACAGACCGAAGACAACCAGACACTTCACCAGAATAGTCCACGTTTCGGAGTAAATTTTAAAGCCTCTGACCAATGGGCGTTTTATACCAACTATGGTCGCTCATTTGCCATGAATAGTGGTATGAACCGAAATGGACAAACCTTCGCTCCTGAAAAAGGCGAAAGCTATGAAGTCGGCACCAAATATAAAATAAACGACCAAAGTGTGCTGAGTCTCGCTCTGTTTAAAATGAAAAAACAGAACGTGCTAACGACAGACCCAATCGACAAAGACTTTCAAACCGCAGCAGGCGAAGTGAGCAGTAAAGGAGTTGAATTTGACTTAAATAGCCAAATCACTGACCGTTGGTTCGTCAATGCCAACTATAGTTATACCGATGCTCAAATTGAAAAAGACCAAGACTTGGCAAAAGGCGCTCGTCTAAGCAATGTTCCAAAACACCAAGGCTCCGTAAGCACCAAGTATGAGTTTCTACAAGACGGTGCAAGAAAAGCAGGCGTAGGTGCCAACCTTACCTATGTCGGTGAGCGCAGCGGGCATAACCTAGATAATGGCTTTAACTTACCTAGTTATACGCTGGTCAATTTAAATGGCTACTATGCACCATCTGACCGTTTACGCTATCAGCTGAATGTAAATAACCTATTTGATAAGACCTACTATGTCTCAAGCTATAGCGATTTATGGGTTCAACCGGGTGAACCATTGAACGCCTCAATTTCGGCACAGTGGAAGTTTTAATTTATCTATAAAATAAAAAAGCCCGAATAGTTTCGGGCTTTTCACTAAAACATACCATTTTCATTAACAAGTGGATCAGGCTGTATTTGCCCAATATCCCAAAACTCCGCAATTTTTTCATTTTCAAAACGGCATATATGAACCACAGCTAAAATTGTTAGCTTGTTATTCATTTGCATTTCCAGTTTCGAATGTACTGCAACTAAAGCACCATCCTCAATGACATGTTGAACTTCAAGAACTTTGTTTGGGGTTTCAATTGCACTTTCACGCATCCCTTCCTTCAAAGAAGTCTTATCACCAGCATAATAAGGATTGTGATGCTTAAAGTTTGGAGCGGTATAATTGCCGTAGGCTTCATCGACCTCGCCAGCAGCAGCAAGCTCTAAAAAACGTACCGCAATTTCTTTTTGAGATAAGCTCATTGTAGAACCTCCCGGCTATATTTAGGCTTTATTGTAAAATGTCATCTTCTTCTTCGTCGAAGACATAAGCCATGCAACCCCATCCATCATATTCGCCGTTAAATTGCTCAGCGATTGTCGAAAACCACTGCTCCAGATCAACAATATCTGAATATTCTGGTTCCATCGTAACAAAGATGGTAATGATCCATTCATTCGGTTCAACAGAATCATCTTGGAAAAGAGAAATTTTTTGCTCTTGATAGAGTAAATGCATCGCGCATTGCTCTGCATTTTGCTGATCTTGAAATGCAATTGAAAATTCAATTTCATGAAGCTCGGTTAAATCATCCCCGTCTTCAACCATTTGCCAAAGTACATTGCCGTTATCATCATCTGGAAATTGTTCGTAATCGCGGTTCATTAGATTGTCCTTGTTGTTGCTCTATTTGTATTATTCGGCATTAAGAATAACCGACTTTTATTGCAGTTTGGATATGTATTCAGTTGCGAATTGCATCAAATTTTAATTTTTTAGAAAGGCACTTGTGACTCAATCACCACATCTGTTCCCTTCAAAGGATGTTGAAAAGCGAGATATGCAGCGTGTAAAGCCATACGATTCAAATGAAACCGTTTAGGTTCAGGATGATATAACTTGTCCCCCATAATCGGATGCCCAATATGCATCATATGTACACGTAACTGGTGCGAACGCCCTGTCACAGGTTCCAGCAACACACGACTTTGATCTGTTGTTTCATCATAAACCAATGGTTGAAACAAGGTTTTAGCATGTTTACCTAATTCAAAATGTACAATTTGTCTTGGGCGATTTTCCCAGTCAGTAATGAGTGGAACTTCAACACTGCCCTCTTGTTTTACTTGGCCTTGTACCAAAGCAATATAATGTTTTTTGACTGTTCTGGCCTGAAACATTTTACTTACCGCAACTTCTGCATCGCGATGCTTGGCAAACATAAGTAAACCTGAGGTTGCCATATCTAAACGGTGCGTAACCTTTGCTAAAGGGAACTTTTCCAATACCCTTAAATACGCACTGTCATGATGTTCAGGTAACCGACCCATGACCGACAACAAACCCGCAGGTTTATCAACCACAATTAAATCGTCATCTTCAAATAAAATTGAAAGCGGATCTTGTGGTGGAGCGTAAACAAAGTTGTCGTTTAAAGGCATGGTCGTGAAACAGCAATGGAGCATGGCGGCAAATCATAAAGAAATTTCAGACCTACCGCAAAATAATCTATGGCACCCTACCTATGTTCCACGTGAAACTCAGAAAATCTTTATCGTTTTTTATTCATTTCAGCTAAAAGATCGAGCTGAATTTCTTGAATATGTGCAAGTCTTTCCCACTGATGCGATAAAAGATGGTCCATTTTTTCATGTAAATGACGAATCTCAAGCTCGGCTTTTAAATTAATTTGATAGTCATGTTGGGAACGCAAACGGTCTTTTGCTTCTTGACGGTTTTGACTCATCATAATAATAGGTGCTTGAATTGCGGCTAAACATGACAACACTAAATTCAGCAAAATAAAGGGATAAGGGTCAACGGGACGGACCACCATCACAACCGTATTTAAAACAATCCACCCCGTTAAAAATAAAGCAAAACAAATGAGAAAAGCCCAGCTACCACCAAATGACGCGATTTTATCTGCCAGTTTTTCTCCAAACGTCCAGTTTTGATCAAAATCTGACTCTGTATTTCGGCTAATCAGTTCATGCCGTTGCATACTGCCAATTACTTCATTTTCTAGATTAGACAACTCGCCCTTTTCCGAGCGTAATAGCGACTGCACATATTTAATTCGATAATCTGCCAGATCGGCCCGACAAATAAAGCTTGAGTAACTCCAATCTCGATGGTCTTTTAAAATTTCATCACTAATCACGTTACGGATGACTTCACCAGATACTAAATCTTTTAAAGGAAAGCTCTTTCCACATACGGCGCATTGGCGACACTGATTTTTATTCTCCATATTATCCAGCTCGCAATTGATCTTAAAATTAGTATATAAACGATTTTGATTGATCGCATCGTAAATAAAAATAGCGCTCTAACCTAAAATCTGTAAAGTCACTGAAACTATTTTTCGGTGGGCAGAAATCACAGGCTTCATATAATGAGATTTGAATGTCAGGAGGTAGCGTAGAAAGATAGAGCTTATCCATAAATTATATTCTTGTAAAATATCATTTTTATTATTGAGAATTTTTTAGGGTGTCAAGGGAAAACATCTATGGTTTACTTCAACAATCATAACTTTGTAAGTTATAACCTTGTGCCTATAAACTTTTGATCTATAGCGTCCTAAGCCGAATCGAGACCTTTTGGGTGAGTACACACTAACGTTATACGTTTCGGTGCATGCTACTCTTTTCGATCCCTATCACACCCTTGAGATATAGTTTAGCCAGCAGCCTGCGGGATTGTTTTTCTAAGAAAAGCTAATTTTGACCATTTTTGAAAATTTTTACGTCATTATACAAATTTAAAAGAATATATTCCCATTTACCTATAATTAGTTAAATTTAAATTCCATTTTATTTGTGTTTTTCGGTTTATTTTACCAAGTCATTAGGGTGTGTTGACACTTT
>NZ_JAVIMT010000069.1:0-201 GCF_031196675.1 Acinetobacter sp. 148
TAGGTATATATCAGATTGAAACAAGGGAATTTTTAATCTCTTTTTTACTATGAATTTTAATTTTTTAAGCTATACTGAAAGCGATGTCTTCTGACAACTCGTTACAAAAAAGAGCAAGCAGTTCAAATTGTTTGCATAAAAAACGTTTTAATATCCTTTTATATTTGAATTATTACAAAGAGATTGACTATGCAAAGTAAT
>NZ_JAVIMT010000070.1:0-890 GCF_031196675.1 Acinetobacter sp. 148
TATAGTCAAATCATTATAAAACCAATACAATGGTGCAATGAGTTATTCAGAACATTTTAGACGTAAAATTTTAGCTAAGCTTGAGGAAGGTTATTCTATTCGAGCAGTAGCTGCACAATTTGAAATTAATAAAAATACCATTGTTGAATGGAAGAAACGTATAGAGATTAAAAAAACTCGTGTACGTAAACCTTCTAAAATTAACGATGATGCTTTACGTGAAGATGTTGAAAAGTATCCTGATGCTTATCAATATGAACGTGCTACACGTTTTAATTGTGGTGTTTCATCTATTGGTGCTGCATTAAAGCGCTTAAATATTACAGTTAAAAAAAGACGTTAAGCCATCCTAAAGCAGATACAAAGCTTAGGGATAAATTTATTCTGCAAGTGAATGAATTAGAAAAAAACCATCCGATTATTTATCTGGATGAAAGTGGTTTTAAGTCACATGATTACAGACCTCATGGCTACTCACGAAAAGGAGTACCCTGTCTAGGGCAATATAATTGGCAATTAAAGAATCAGACCAATGCCATTGGAGCAATCCATAAAGGGTATTTATTTTCAGTCGGTTTATTTGACTGCAAAATCAATTCAGATGTTTTTCATTTTTGGATTGAGCAATTCCTCATACCAGCATTACCAGAAAATAGTGTAGTGGTTATGGATAATGCAGCATTTCATAAAAGAGCAGATATTCAGGAGTTATTGGAACAACAAGGGCATAAAATTCTTTGGCTTCCTGCATACAGCCCTGATTTAAATCCTATAGAACAGATGTGGGCATGGGTTAAACGTAAGCGTAAAGAATGGTTGATCGACTCAGTCGATGAGTTATTTCGAGTTTTTTTCGAATCTTGTATGAATAATAAAGTAGTTTGACTATA
>NZ_JAVIMT010000071.1:0-165435 GCF_031196675.1 Acinetobacter sp. 148
CCACGATACTGTCTAGGATCACAAATCCCGATAGCTTGGGAAGATATTGATCTTGAAAAGGGGACTATTCAAATTTCTAGGTCGTATGTCCGGGGAATTTACCGGGTGACGAAGAACAGACGAAGAAAGCGGAGAATCAAGTTACTCGAACCGGCAATTACGGCATTAAAAAAACAATATCAAATCACCGGTAATGCTCGAGCTAAAACAATCGAAGTACTTCAGCGTGACAACAAAACAAAGCGAACTGAAAAGGTCCGGTTCGTCTGGATCAATCACGAACGGTCGAACCATTTTGAATATCATGAATTACGGTACCGGTGGAATAAGCATTTAACGAAAGCAAAAGTGCGTAAACGTGGTATTAATCAAGGCCGCCATACATTCGCCAGTCAACTTTTAACTTCTGGCCAAGTTCCCCCGGAGTGGATCGCTGAGCAGCTTGGCCATAGTGATACGTCGATGATCTATAAACATTATGGAAAATTGATCGCTGAAGATATGCCGGACTACATAACAAAGCTGAATAACTACATCATGATGTAATAAAAGGGTACTTAAAAAATACTTCAAAATTTACATTCCAATTTCCTGTAAGTGCTTAGAGACCTAAGCACTTTTTTTTCATTATTACTTTATTACTCCAATATCCCTTTAATCCGGTAAATCAAGATAAGAAAATTCATGGCCATAAACTGGTTTAACTTTCCTTTTCATTCCCATATTCAGTGATTTTTAACATTAAGAAATAGCTAAGTTATTAATTTTTATATATCATTTAATGAAATTGTGGTGGGTTCGAATCCCGTCATTCACCCCAATTTCGGAGCATAGCACAGCCTGGTAGTGCACCTGGTTTGGGACCAGGGGGTCGTAGGTTCGAATCCTACTGCTCCGACCATATTTAAAAGCGTTTAAGCTTTCTAAAATATCCCATATATTAAAATCATTTCTTCTTATCTTATAGATAGAAGGAATTTTTTTATTTTCTATAATAAAATTTTAATTCCAAATTGCTCCAATATCTGAACTTATTTATATAAGCTCTGTTCTTTGCTATTGATATTTCTGTCTTAACTCATCTTTTTCTTGTTCTGATAAAAATGCGATTTTAAGTCCATTTTCTTGAGCTGTATAAATTTGCTCAGGACTTAAACCTGCCAATGGGGCAGCAGTTAAATATTCATGCTGTATCTCAATACCTTCTACAGCAGGGTCATCCGTATTAATAGTGGCAAGTACACCATGTTCTAAAAAAGTCTTTAATGGATGCTCTGCTAAAGAAGGCACTGTGTTGGTTTGAATATTTGAGGTGAGACAAGATTCAATACCAATCTGGTGTTTAGCCAAATAATCTAGAAGTTTTAAATCTTGAACTGCTTTAACACCATGCCCAATCCGTTCTGCACCTAATTCTTCAATGGCTTGCCAAATACTTTCTGGGCCAGCAGCTTCGCCTGCATGTACGGTAATGTGCCAACCTGCATCACGTGCTTTTTTAAAGTGATCAATAAATAAATTGCCCGGAAAACCAAGCTCATCTCCAGCGAGATCCAGCGCTTTAATATCATTTTTATGGGCGAGTAGAGCATTTAACTCTTTTTCACAGGCTTCTTGGCCAAAAGTACGACTCATAATGCCAATTAAATTCGCTTTTACGCCGTACGCCTGACTGCCTTCTTTTACTCCAGCAATAACTGCTTCAACAACGCCTTCAAGTGGGAGTTGATGGGTCATACCCATGTAACCTGGTGAAAAACGTAGTTCTACATAGTCTAGGCCTTGCTGTGCTGCATCCTGCATGTTTTCAAAAGCAATACGTTTGCAGGCATCTAGGCTCACTAATACCTTTACGCCCCAATCGAGCTTCGATAAAAAACTTAATAAGTCGGGTTGGTTATCCATCACTTGTACGTGTGGTCGTAAAGATTCAATGTCGTAAGCAGGTAAATCTAAATGGTATTGTTGCCCCAATTCTAAAATGGTTTGAATGCGGATGTTGCCATCAAGGTGGCGGTGTATATCTGTAAGCGGGAGCGTTTTTGTAATCATAGATTTCTTCTTATCTGTTTGCATCAATTCATCATGCCTGTTTAGATGCACTGATAAAAGTTTGGTTTTGCTATGTTTTTGTGAAAATGGTTGAGTTGAGTTTTTTGAAATTACTATATTTGTATAACTTTTAATTTTGATGACATTGTTCTGGCCTAAGAAGACAACACAGTCTGTGTAAGATACAAGCACCAAGATTTTTATTGTTTTTAATTTCGCAGAGCCTGTTTGTCTGTTGACTCTTTAAGAGTGGATTGGCTGAAGAATGGCCATTGGTATTTTGCCTTTTACTTGTAAAGATGAATAAAGGCTTGCTAAAGACCAAACCGATAAAGCGATTAATTTATCTGTAGAAATCTATTTCTGGCAAGTAAATGAAAAAGAAGAAATAGGAAGCACTCAAATGAAGTCGGTACTTTGTCATCAAGCAACATTGCAAGTAGTGGACCAACCGAACTTAACACCTGCAAAAGGACAAGTTTTATTGGAAGTGGTGCGATGTGGGATCTGTGGTTCAGATTTACATATGCAGCATCACTGCGACCACATGCATGATTTGGCTGCACGTGTCGGGTTTAATGGTTTAGCGAAGTCTACAGACCCATTTGTACTTGGACATGAGTTTTGCGGCAAGGTTTTGGACTACGGTCCAAAAACACGCCATAAATTTAAAGCGGATACACTCGTTTGCGCAATGCCGCTTTTGAATGTAGATCAGCATGGTTATTTGTCTACAGGGCTTTCCCCAAATGCTTCGGGTGGCTATGCCGAGCAAGTATTGGCTCAATCAAGCTTGATGTTTGAAGTACCTAACGGTCTAGATGCGGATAGTGCTGCCATGACCGAACCTATGGCGGTTGCATTGCATGCTGTTCGCCGTAGCCGTGTAAAAACAAGTGAACCTGCGATTGTGATTGGCTGTGGTCCTGTCGGGCTAGGTGTCATATTAATGCTTAAAGCTGCTGGGGTTAAAACCGTAGTTGCCAGTGACTTTTCTCCAAACCGACGTAAGCTTGCCGAGCAATGTGGTGCGGATATTGTGGTAGACCCTAAAGAGACATCGCCATTTGCCAACTGGAAGGAGTTTGGTTTGCTTGGCAATGTTTCTGATGCCATTAACATGGGCATGGGGTTGTTTGATAAGTTGCAAGCGACACGCTTACCGTGGTGGCATGGATGGCGCATGATTGATAAATTGGGCGCTCTACCAAAACGTCCTGTTATTTTTGAGTGTGTGGGCGTACCGGGCGTTTTGCAGCAAATTATTGAAGGTGCACCTTTGTTTTCTCGAATTGTTGGGGTAGGCGTGTGCATGCAAAGTGACAAAATAGAACCAGCACTTGCAATTAATAAAGAGTTAGAAATTCAGTTTGTGTTGGGCTATACACCGCTTGAGTTTAGAGATGCGCTACACATGATTGCAGAAGGGAAAGTGAACTGTTCACCGCTCATTACGGGTGTTGTTGGCCTAGAAGGAGTTACCAATGCATTTGAGGCATTACGTGATCCTGAACAGCATGCCAAAATTTTGATTGACCCAAAACGTAGTGGTTCAGATATTCAATTGATGAGTCATTAATTCAAAGTAATCTATGCTTAACTAAAAGGTTGTGATCTCATCAATCACAATCTTTTTTTATGCGTATAGATCGCACAAAGTAACTTAGCTAATTTGTATTACTTTTTAGTTGTTCTAGTTCTTGGTAAATCCACTCAACAAATTTTTGAATAGTCGGTGAGATGTCTTGGCTCGAATGGATGAGGTAGTACTTTCGGCTGCCTTTTAATTTTTTATTGGAAACAATCACCAGTTCCTTTTTTTGTAGTTCAGACTCAATCAACATTTGTGGAATTAAAGCCATTCCCATGTCATGACTGGCAGCAACGGCAAGCATCGAAAATAACTCATGGCGCTGTCCATCAAAAGGCTTAGGGTGCTGCATGTGATGAGTTAGAAACCATTCTTGCCAAATGCTAGGCCGAGTGGTTTGTTGCAGTAGGGGAATTTTCAGTAAATCTTCAGGACTTAGATCATAGGTATTTTCATTGATCATCACAGCATTTGGAAAATACTTTTCGATTAGTCTTGGTGAGCACACAGGTACAATTTCTTCATCCATTAAATAATGTGCTTGTATGCCGGGCCAATGGTCAATTTGCTGCTGCGTACCTGCAAAAATAGCAGCATCAAAAATATTGTCATTAAATAAAAAGGGCTTGGTACTGGTTTCTAAATGAACCGTAATTTCCGGGTGTTTTTGATTTAAAAGATGGAGCTTGGGTAATAGCCAACGTGTTGCAAAGGTAGGAACCACACCTAATTTTAGTGTGCCACCTAAACCCTTATGAGAAATCACATCGGCTGTACATTTTTCTAGTCCTAATAAGTAGGGCTTGATGCTTTTAAAATACTGCTGACCTGCAATGGTGAGTTCAACACCATGCCGAGTACGTATAAAGAGTTCAACGCCCAAGAAATCTTCTAATTGCTGAATTTGGCGCGAGACTGCACTTTGGGTAATACATAACTCTTGGGCAGCATAGGTATAACTTAGATGTTTTGCTGCACTTTCAAAGCAAATTAGACCCTGAATGGACGGGATACTTCTTCGCATAAACAAATCCTTTTATTTGTCATCATATTTCAAAACAGCATATGACCTAAATGCAGATATCCGAGTTTAGTATAAAAATAAGCCATTTTTAATGAAATACAACGAATTAAATAGTTAAATTTAATGCGACCCATTTTAAATATGCGTAAGTCGCATATCTGCATGAACATTTATCGTTTGATTACTGCATTTTTCACGCATAACATCGAGTTAAATAAAGAAGATCAAATCAAGCAGAGGATGCGATGAATCACATGGTGACAACAAAAAAAGCAAAAGTTCAATTTAACTGGCAAGACCCATTTTTAATTGAGCAACAGCTTAGCCCAGATGAGCGCATGATTCGTGATGCGGCTCATGCCTATTGTCAAGAACGTTTGCAACCCCGTGTACTTGAACAATTCCGTCATGAAACAACAGATCCATCTATTTTCCGTGAAATGGGAGAGCTTGGCTTACTTGGCCCAACCATTCCTGAGCAATATGGCGGCGCGGGTTTGAACTATGTGAGTTATGGTTTGGTTGCGCGTGAAATTGAATATGTCGACTCGGGCTACCGCTCTATGGCGAGCGTGCAAAGCTCATTGGTCATGGTTCCGATTCATGAATTTGGTACTGAAGAGCAAAAGCAGAAGTACTTACCTAAACTGGCTACAGGTGAATACATTGGTTGTTTTGGTTTGACTGAACCTGATCATGGTTCAGATCCGGGCAGTATGATTACCCGTGCTAAAAAAGTTGACGGTGGTTATCGTTTAAGTGGCGCAAAAATGTGGATTACCAATAGCCCGATTGCCGATGTATTTGTCGTCTGGGCAAAAGAAGTTTCTGCTGAAGGCAATGTCGGTGATATTCGCGGCTTCATTTTAGAAAAGGGCTGGGAAGGCCTATCTGCGCCAGCTATTCATGGCAAGGTCGGTTTACGTGCCTCGATTACGGGTGAAATCGTGATGGATAACGTTTTTGTACCTGAAGAAAATGCATTCCCTGAAATTCGAGGCTTAAAAGGCCCATTTACCTGTCTAAACAGTGCTCGTTATGGCATTGCATGGGGTGCAATGGGTGCTGCCGAGTTCTGTTGGCATACAGCACATCAATACACCATGGACCGCAAACAATTTGGTCGCCCGTTGGCTGCAAATCAATTGATTCAAAAGAAGCTGGCAGATATGCAAACTGAAATTGCTTTGGGTTTACAGGCAGCTTTACGTTTTGGCCGCATGAAAGATGAAGGCATTGCATCAGTTGAGGGTACATCTCTAATTAAGCGTAACAACTGTGGAAAGGCGCTTGATATTGCCCGCATGGCACGTGACATGATGGGTGGAAACGGCATTAGTGACGAGTTTGGTGTGGCACGCCATTTGGTCAATCTTGAAGTCGTAAATACCTACGAGGGTACACATGACGTTCATGCCTTGATTTTAGGTCGTGCACAAACTGGCATTGCCGCATTTAGTAACTAACACACTCATTTTTAAAAATAGAGGTGTTCTTTCGGGAGCACCTTTAGGGATTTTTACGCAAAAATTTATGGAAAATGACAAGATTCATCGTAAGGATACTCATGTGAAGATGTGCCTCTATGTACTTAAAACCAAATGTAAGATACTGAAAAATATAGAAGATTAAGTCATACAGAAAACATAAGTAAGCTACCGATGACTCATTTGGGAAAATGAGGAACTAAAGATGAACAATGACGTTCAAGTAATATCGAAAGAATTAAGAAATACATTTCCAAGTAACCTTGGAACATACGAAAGGATTGGACCTCATACATGGAAATGGGCATTGTTATTTGCTTATTTTGCAATGGTGGTCGATGGCATTGATATTATGCTGCTGTCTTATAGCTTGACCAGTTTAAAGGCAGAGTTTGGTTTAAGTACCTTTCAGGCTGGTGCATTAGGCAGTGCTTCTTTAGCAGGTATGGGTATTGGCGGTATTTTGGGTGGCTGGGCATGTGACAAGTTTGGCCGTGTACGAACCATTGCCAACTCGGTGACTTTCTTTTCTGTAGCAACTTGTTTATTGGGTTTTACGCAAAGCTTCGAGCAATTTATGGCTCTACGTTTTATTGGTGCTTTAGGAATCGGAGCACTCTATATGGCGTGTAATACCTTAATGGCTGAATATGTGCCAACTACTTACCGTACAACGGTCTTGGGCACATTACAGACTGGTCAGACCGTAGGTTATATTGCTGCAACGTTATTAGCTGGCGCAATTATTCCAGATTATGGCTGGCGCGTTTTATTCTTCCTGACCGTAGTACCTGCTTTCGTTAATATTTTCCTGCAACGGTTTGTGCCAGAGCCAAAATCTTGGCAGCTCACCAAAATTGAAAGCTTACAAGTCAACAGACAGCCTAAAGAAAGAGTGGTGGCTGAAAAGCCAAAAAGTAGCAGTATCTACAAACAAATCTTTAATAACTTTAAGCACCGTAAAATGTTTTTGTTGTGGATGACCACAGCATTCTTCTTACAGTTTGGTTATTACGGTATTAACAACTGGATGCCAAGTTATTTAGAAACAGAAGTGCATATGAACTTTAAAAACTTAACCAGTTATATGGTGGGTTCATATACTGCAATGATTTTAGGCAAAATTTTAGCGGGTTATCTTGCTGACAAGTTTAACCGCCGTGCTGTTTTTGTGTTTGGAACAATTGCCAGTGCTGTGTTCTTGCCAATCATTATTTTCTTCAATACCCCTGACAATATTTTGTATTTATTGATCACTTTTGGCTTCTTATATGGCATTCCATATGGTGTAAACGCGACCTATATGGCTGAAAGTTTTTCAACCGACGTGCGTGGAACAGCCATTGGCGGTGCCTATAACATTGGTCGTGTCGGGGCAGCGATTGCACCAGCCACCATTGGATTCTTGGCATCGGGCGGTACGTTTACCATGGCCTTTATTGTGATGGGCGCTGCGTATTTTGTTGCGGGTGTATTGCCGGGATTATTTATTAAAGATCGTCAGTACGATCCGCAAAAACAATCATAAACAATGACAGGAAGGTACGTTGAGTACCCTCTAAAAAGATAAGGGTATCGTTATGGGTGCATTACAAGGAATTCGGGTTTTAGATTTAAGTCGTGTGCTTGCAGGGCCTTGGTGTGGGCAAATCTTGGCAGACCTTGGCGCGGAAGTGATTAAAATTGAACGTCCTCGAGTCGGTGATGACACCCGTATGTGGGGGCCACCTTGGATGCCCGATCAAGATGGAAACATGACCCGTGAATCTGGTTATTTCCAGTGTACCAACCGCAATAAATATTCGGTTGCGGTAGACATAACCACACCAGAAGGTCAGGCCTTAATTTATGAAATTGCCAAGACTGCCGATGTCGTGATTGAAAATTATAAGACAGGGTCTTTGGCTAAATATGGTTTGGACTACGCGTCATTAAGTGAGTTGAACCCGAACATTGTTTATTGCTCGATTACCGGTTTTGGGCAAGATGGCCCACGTGCAGAAGAACCCGGTTATGATTTTATTATTCAGGGTATGTCTGGCTTAATGAGCATTACTGGCGAGCCTGATGATGTGGCAGGTGGTGGTGCGCAAAAGGTTGGTGTGGCTGTGGCAGATATTCAAACTGGATTGTATTCCACCATTGCCATTCAAGCGGCACTGATTGCACGCTCACACACAGGACGCGGTCAGTATATTGATATGTCACTCCTTGATGTGCAGGTCGCGGCACTGGCAAATCAGGGAATGAATTATTTAGCTTCAGGTAAAGCCCCACAACGCATGGGT
Source organism: Acinetobacter sp. 148 (assembly GCF_031196675.1). Classification (NCBI taxonomy): domain Bacteria; kingdom Pseudomonadati; phylum Pseudomonadota; class Gammaproteobacteria; order Moraxellales; family Moraxellaceae; genus Acinetobacter; species Acinetobacter sp. 148. The sequence goes on from NZ_JAVIMT010000071.1 coordinate 8,443, forward strand.
AATCAACACCCAAGTATTGTGCCGTATCAAACTTTTAAGGCTAAAGATAAAGAATTTATTATTGCTTGCGGTAACGACAAACAGTTTAAAGATCTGTGTATTGCGATTGGTTATCCAGAGTTGCTCGAAAATGAAAAGTTTGTGCGCAACCAAGACCGCGTAAAATATCGAAATGAACTGATCCCTTTATTGTCGGAGCACTTTTTGCAGAAAAGTGCCAAAGAATGGGTCGACATGATTCATGCCTTAAAAGTACCTGTAGGTGTCATCAATTCTATTGAAGATGCTTTGGCTGAACCACAAATTGTACATCGCAACTTGGTGGTGAATATTCCTCATCGTTTAAATGAAAACTTCCAAACCATTGGCTCACCCATCAAACTGTCTGATACTCCCGTTGAATATCATCATGCACCGCCAGAGCTTGGTGAACATACTGCTCAAATCTTATCGAGATTTAAAACGGCAGAAGAGCTAGCTGCGTTAAAAGAGAAAGGCATTATTGATGGAAAAATTGCTTAAGCTATTGCCGTTTTCAATATGTCCATTCAATTATCATTGTAGTTGAATATAAAAAACCGCTTTTATAGCGGTTTTTTATTAGGAAGTTTTTCTAATCTTAAACATTATGACTTCTTGGAAATACGCTCTTCGATGGCGAATTTGAGTAAAGAAGCACTGCGGTAAAAACCATGTGCGAACTTTCCAAATGGCATGGTAATAAAAAACGTCATGACCGTAGCTAAATGGAAAATCAGTAAAAGTGCCATGTAAGGGGTATTGCGAAATGCCATGAGTGCTAACCCTGAAGCGCTAATGATAAGTAGAAGGAAAATAAAGCCTCGATCTACAGTTTTTTGCTCACGGTCACCATGTAATGGATGGCGTTTAAGATTTAAATAGAGCAAGCCAGCAGGCCCGACAACTAAGCCAATTCCACCCAAAGTACCCAAAATCACAGGCAAGCTAAAGATAGGGTAAGGCGCATGTAGGTCAAGAAAATAGTGGTATAAAGTCGCTACACCTGTAGCTGCAAAGCAGAGCATAAAGCCATAAAACGTCAGGTGATGGAACACACGGCGGATTTGTGTGTAACGGTCATCTTGCTCATTACAGCCTTTGCCATGTCCACCATCTAAATATTTAAGCGTTAATACGTTTTGGGTAGCTTGAACCAGATCGGGTTTCTCAACTTTGCCATGAATGACTTTAGAGGTTTGACGCCAGAATTTGCTAATTCCAATACCGAGCAAAACAATCGCAACTGTAAAGGTCGCTCCAAACAATAGTGCTAAAAAGTTATGCGGGAAAATCGCATAGAAATTACCTTGATAGCCTGCAAATAAGTCAGTGTCTTTGTACCACACCACAGCTAGCATGCATAAAAAGAAAATAAGTGTTAGAGCCGAGACAAAAGGAATACCTACAGACTTATAAAGTTGACCTAAAGGCTGAGGTGTCGCAAACTCTTGGTAAGTTTCCAAACGTACTTGTGCCATCGCTTTTGGAATGTTTACACCAAACTCATGCGGCGGGGCATATTGGCAAGCGTGTAAACACGCACCACAGTTATGGCACAGGTTTGCGAGGTAATGAATATCGGCTTGGTTAAACTCAAGACGTTTAGTCATGGCAGCAAATACAGCACAAAATGACTCACAGTAGCGACAAGCATTACAAATCTGTAGGGCTCTTTGGACTTCTTGCTCGTGGTCTGAGAGCTGAACAACTGGAATTAGGGCTTTGGTACTAGCATTCATGTTCAACTCCTTGTGAAAGTGCATAGTGGGCTGCATTTTTTCCGGCAATGCGCCCAAAGGTCGTGCCAATCGACATACCAACGCCTGCGGTATAACCCTGTCCGAGTACGTTGCCTGCCATCATTTCACCTGCGACAAACAGGTTGCGGCTTGGCTTATTGTTAAAACGCACAGCAGCATCGTCTTCTACTTTTAAACCTAAATAGGTAAAGGTAATGCCGGGTTTAAGGGCATAGGCATAGAAGGGTGGTTGATCGAGAGGAACGGCCCAATGGGTTTTGTTGGGAACAATATTTTCGGTGGTGCAGTCATCTAAAACCGTGTGGTTAAAGGTGCCTTGTACGCAGGCTTGATTAAATTCTTCTACGGTATGGCATAAGGTTTTTGCATCCAGCCCGATTTTTTCGGCCAGTTCTTGAATGCTATTTGCTTTTACACCTGCAAACACAGGGGGCATAAAGCGACCAATGGCTTTTGAATCAATAATCGAATAAGCAATTTGCTGGGGTTGTTTAGCAACAAGACGTCCCCAAATCGCATAACGTTTTGGCCAGAAGTCTTCGCCTTCATCATAAAAACGTTCGGCTTTGTTATTGACCACAATTCCCAAGGAAACGCAGTCAATGCGAGTACAAATACCACCATCATATAATGGTGCGCGTGCGTCTACTGCGACGCAATGTGATTGTGATGGGTCACCAATAATATCGGCGCCTTGATCTATCATAAATTTGAGTAAGTTGCCCTGATTAAAGCGGGTTCCGCGAATAATGAAATTATCGGCAGGCCATTCACCGTTTTCATTTTGTCCCCATGCTTCTCTTAACCATTCCAAATTTGACTCAAAACCGCCTGCGGCCAATACACAGCTTTTTGCTTTAAACACACGGCCATCTTCAGCAATTGCAGCTTCAAAATGTCCTTGGTTTAACTTTAGATCTTTAATTTTTGTGTTGTATAAAATCTCGATGCCAAGCTCTTGGGCACTTCGGTAATACGCATTAATAAGGGCTTTACCGCCCCCCATAAAAAAGGCATTGGTACGTGCAACATGCAAAGCACCCGATAGGGGTGGTTGAAAATTCACGCCATGTTTACGCATCCAGTCACGACAGGTCGCCGTGCTACGAATAACCAGACGGGCTAAGTGTTCATTGGTTTTGCCCGCAGTGACTTTAAGTAGGTCTTGCCAATATTCTTCTTCTGGGTAAGCATCGACCAATACGTCTTGAGGAGCATCATGCATGCAGCGAAGGTTACGAGTGTGTTGTGAGTTACCACCACGCCACTCTTTGGGCGCTGCCTCTATTACCAACACAGAAGCGCCGCTTTCTTTTGCTGTGAGTGCGGCACACAGTGCGGCATTCCCACCACCAATCACAATTACATCATGCATGGATTTCTCCCTTTCTCAGCTAGGGCTAATGTAGCTTCAAATGGGAAGATGAAGTGAGAGGCTAGGCTTGAATGGGTGTTTAGTAAAAATAAACACTAATGGCTTAAGTGTTTATGAGTTCCGCACCGGGCCAGCGCTTTTCATTAATCAAGTTAATTACACAGGCACGAATCACCACTTTTGTGGCTAAGGTGGCAGGCGAGAGCTCTTCTTCAGAGAGACTAATTAAATAATTAATACGTTCAATAGCAGGTTCTACAACGCGTAGTAAACATAAGTCTTGCCGCGAGTTTAACGATGCACCCGCAGGTTGAATAGTTGCCATTTCGAGTTGGCTAATACTTTCCATTAACAAATGCAGCCCATCAATTTCATATGCCACTTTAAGTTGATGAATTTTCTGTTCAAGCAACAAGCGCAGCCCATGTCGTTGGCTCGGTAAAATTAGGGGAAGTTCTTTAAGCTGTAAATGAGTAATGGTTTGAGTGTCGATACAGCTTTCAAGATGGTACTGACCCAGTACTTCTTTAGGCGAGATTAAAAACATCTGTTCTTTGACTAAAGGTTGTATGGCCCACTGTGGGTCGACATCGTCACTAAAGATGATCGCGACATCGAGCTGCCTTGCATTAACTAAAGCTTTGAGATCACCCGATAACCCTTCAATTAAACGGACTTTAATGTCGGGGTAACGGTTTCTCATCAGTTTTAAAAAGTGTGTGCCAATAACAGCTGCAACACTCGGTGAAAAACCGACGGTGACGTGGCCACTTAAACGTGAAGAATGCGCAGAGTCTACGGCATGGTCTAGGTGTCTAAGTGCCAGTTGCACTTGTTGAAAAAAAGCTAAGCCCGCAGGGGTGGGAACCGTACCCAAAGCAGTACGTTGTAAAAGGCGAATAGAAAGCTCGCTTTCTAATTTTGAGATTTGCTGACTTAATGCAGACGTTCCAATATCGAGATTTTTTGCAGCTTTACCCAAGCTTCCTGACTCGATCACTGCAATAAAATACTTTAATTGTTTAAGTTCCACGGCAAATTCTACTTTGACCTTTGTTAATTATTCTACACTGGTTTATTGCTCTACATTTCGTTCTATTGCTTTGAGTAAACCGTTCAAAGAGGAAAGGCAACATCCTCTCAAAATGCTGCCTTTTAGAGCTTTTATTCTTTAACCTGCTCAAGACCCTGTTCTTCAATAATTTGTGTTGCTTGTGGCGATTTCACAAATTTAATTAACTCTTTTGCGACTTTTGCATGTTCCGAGTTTTTACCAATGCCCGCTGCAAAAACGGTAACCTTTTGGTAAGGCGCAGGGATTGGACCAACTAACTCAACTTGACCATATTTGCCGGTAAAAGGTTTGATTTCACTAATTTGCTGGAAACCAATATCAAACTGGCCTTCGGCAATACGTTTTGCAACGCGGTCGCCTACCACTTTTTCTGCTTTACTCGAAATTACTTTGTATTCGACAGGTGGAAAGCTTGGGAAAACATCTTTTTCAAGATGCGTACCACTCGCACTTGCAGAATAGCCTATGTGCTTGGCATTTAATAAAACTTTTTCAAATTTTGCTGCAGAGCTAATGTCTGGTTTTGGTGCACCTTTAGGCACAGCCATGCCAATGCTTGAATTCACCAAAGCGCTTTGTGAGTTTGGGTCAACATAACCTTTTTCTACAAGTTTGCTTAGTTCAGGAGCAGCCAACACAACGACATCAAAACGTTCACCACGATCAAGTCGATTTGGAATTGCAGTCGGTGACTCCCCCATAGACGAACCAGATGAGAGGTGAACAGTGTGACCAGTTTGCTTTTCAAATATTGGAATGAGCTTTTCCATAGATGAATAGAAACCGCCTGAGCTAATTACTTCGAGCGTATCTGCATTGGCAAATGTAGATCCTAAGCCTGCACCAGCTAGGCAAATGGTTATGAAGATAGGGGACTTTTTCATGGTGCCTCACTTGAATTGCAAGAAAGCACAGTACGGAGATTTAAGGTCTGCCGTACTGTTTATTAAAATTTCAGGTTAAGGAATGAGTTGTTTTAAGCGCTAACCTTTGCAGGTTCAGCAATTGCGTCAGGGTCTTTCTGTTTAGAACCACGACATAAATACAAGCTTGAGATGAGACTACATACCGCAGCGAGCATGAGCCAGAATGCTGGTGTGCTTGCATTGCCTGTGTTTTCCACAAGGTAAGTACACGCCATTGGCGTCATACCACCAAAAATCGCGGCTGCAAGACTAAATGCTAAAGAGAAGCCAACGGTACGTACACGTTTTGGCATCACTTCGGCAAGCGTTGCGACCATAGTGCCGTTGTACATACCAAAGAAGAATGAGAAGTAAGCAAGGGTAATAAGTAGGTTTGAGAAGCTAATGTCGCTCACCAACCAGCTTAAAACCGGATAGCTGGTAAAGATCGCAAGAGTCGTAATACCCACTAATACTGGACGACGGCCAATTTTGTCTGAAAGCAAGCCACCCATTGGTAACCAGAAGAAATTCGACAAACCTACAAACACGGTTGCTAAAAGGCTATCTGTTACCGACATTTCTAAAGTACGTTTCGCATACACCGTGGTGTAAACCGTAATAAAGTAGAATGTTGTCGTAGTCATCGCACTCATCATCATGCCGGCAAGTACAATGCGCCAGTTGCTTACAAGTGTGCTGAAAATTTCTTTTGAAGATGGATGAGTTTTTTGTGCTTTAAAGTCTTCAGTTTCTTCTAAAGTACGACGGAACAAGAAGATTAAAGGAATGATTAAACAACCAATTAAGAACGGGATACGCCAGCCCCATTCACCTACTTGAGCATGAGTTAAAATGGTGTTGAGCCAATAACCAAGTAAGGCCGCAAACACAACCGCAATTTGTTGGCTACCAGACTGCCAGCTAGTAATAAAGCCACGGTTTTTATCGGTTGCAATTTCAGCGAGGTAAATTGAAACACCGCCAGATTCAACGCCTGCCGAGAAGCCTTGTAATAGACGCCCAATCACCACCAAAATTGGCGCGATAATACCAATGGTTTCATAACCCGGCACAAAGGTAATTAAGATGGTGCCAATTGCCATAAGACTTAAAGTCACAATTAAACCTTTACGGCGACCGACTTTGTCGACATAGGCACCCAAGAAAATAGCGCCGAGAGGACGCATAAGAAAACCCGCAGCAAACACGGTAAATGTCATCATTAAAGAGACATATTCATTGTCAGAATGGAAAAACTTTGCTGCGATATAGGTGGCATAGAAACCAAAAAGAAAAAAATCGTACTGTTCTAAAAAGTTGCCACTCGTTACATTTAATATTTTTTTAAAAGTAGCCCTACGGTTATTAACGACATCCATTGGAGACCTCCTTGGCCTAACAAAATGGAAACATTCACGATCTTCAAGGTTTGGACGTAAACTGATTCAATCAATAAACCTAAATAGGAAATGGGTTAGAGATGAGATTTAAAGGTGTCCTTCGTAGAAAATGTGATGCCTTGTTTCCAGTTCAAACTACACATCTATGTTTCGATAAACAGAAAACCACTTATCATTCGAAGGAAAATGTAATCTTAAAAAGCAGGAGGGAGTGAGAGGAGAAAATTAATTAGGTATTTAGAAAAATTAATGACCCTTTATAAAATAATTTCAGAACATGGCCAAATCTGGTTTTGAATCAATTCTTTCACACATGCCTTAATGGCTGACTTGGCAGCAAGTGCGGCAGGTGATAATTCTTCTTCGGCAAGGCTCACCAAATAGTTAATTCGTTCAACTTCCGGGTCGACAACCTTAAGCAATTGCAGCTTGTGTTTATACTCTTGTAAACAAGCACTACCGGGCCTCACACTTGCAAGGTCAAGATGAATCAGGCTGTCCATAAGCAAATGCAAGCCATCAATTTCATAGACGACATTAAGCTGTCCAATCTTGTGCTCAAGCAGTTTTCTTAAGCTATGGCGTTGACGTGGCAGCACTAAAGGAATATCGCCAATTTGCTGCGACTGAATAATTCCACTTTTAATACATTCGCTAAGCCCGTATTTTTCGAGCACTTCTTTGCGTGCCATTAAATACATTTGCTCGCGCACCAAAGGCTGAATTGACCACTGTTTATCAATTTCATTGGTAAAAATAATGGCGATATCAAGCTGACGCGAATTAATCGACTGAATCAGGTTCCCCGACAGCGTTTCTACAATCTCTAAACGAATATCTGGATAACGTTCAGACATTAGTTTCATTAAAGGGATGCCAATTAAAGCGGTAATGGTTGGTGGAAAACCAAGGCTGACATGACCGGAAAGCCGTGCTGAATGTGCAGCATCTACCGCGAAGTTCACTTGACGCAAAATAAGTTGAGAGTGCTTTAAAAAGGCAAGGCCAGCAGGGGTTGGGGTCACACCAAAAGCATTACGCTGTAATAAGCGAATGCTTAACTCTTGCTCGAGCTTACTAATTTGCTGACTAATCGCCGAAGCACCCACATCGAGTTTTTGAGCAGCTTTTCCAATACTGCCTGATTCAACGACCGTCAAAAAATACTTTATTTGCTTGATTTCCATAATAAATGTATTCGCTCATCATCCTTGATTTATAGAGATATGAAGGATTGGGAAATCTATCATGCGTTTTAATATTAACAGCAATACAGGCAAAAAGTTCTTAAAAAAAATAACTTCTCATTTTAAAAGAACAATCGTTTTTAGGGTGATTGAAAAATAATATCCATGTTGTAGCTACACAAACTATAACTTTTCAATATGGCATCTACGGTCAAATTATTGGCGTTTTGAGCTAAGCATAATCGATCAAATCTACATAAAGTGAGGAATCAAAATAAAAAAATATCCAGGATGGAACTATGAATTTTGTTGTGAATAAAAAAATATTTATCTTAGGAATAGCATCGATTTGCACAAGCACATTACATGCTGCTGCATTTGATAAAACAGGGCAGTCTGTAGCGGCATTTTTACAACCGGGCAACTATTTTGAAGCAAGTTTAGGAATAACAGATGCCGATTTAAGTGGTGTAGAGTCGGGTACCAATCCTTCACATCATTCAATTTCAGATATCGCCAATACCGATTATCGGCCTACGGCAGCGTTAAAACTACAGTTGGCACCGCAGTATTCATTTGGTCTGTTATATGATCAGCCTTTTGGTGCTGACACGGAATATTCAGGTGTAAATGGCTTCGTTGCAACGCCAAAAGATACCGTTATGTTACCTGGAATTACAACCACAGGGCTTGCCAGCGCTACATTGGGCCATGCTCCTACAGGAAATGCAAAATCAGAATTTGATATACAAAATTTAAGCTTCATTTTGGGTTACCAACCCACAAAAAACTGGAATCTTTATGCGGGGCCAGTCTATCAAACTTTTAAAAGTCAGGTTGAATTAAGGGGTAATGTATTTAGTCTCTATAATGGATATGACTTTCATACTAAAACTGTCAGTGATTTAGGGTGGTTAGCAGGACTTGCTTACCAAATTCCAGAAAAAGCTGTGAAAGTCTCATTAACCTACCGTTCAGCCATTACCCATAAAGTAAACGCGACTGAAAATGCCCCACTCATTGATATGTTAAGCACTCAACAAGGTCGTGATTTAGTTAATCAGCATCTAGATTACATGATTTCTATTGGTCAGATGACTCCACAAAAGAAAGCTTACTTAAATCAGATTATTGCTAATTTGCCAGAACAAGAAGATACAGGTACAACAAAATTTAAATCTCCTGATTCAGTGAATTTGGAGTTCCAGACTGGACTGCGTCAGGGAACGTTACTATTTGGTAGTTTACGCTGGGTAAATTGGAGTGATCTCGCTCTACAGCCTTATCGCTTCGGTGAGATCTCAAAAGTTGTTGGCGTACTCTCAACGCCAAGCCGTCCGGAAGGTTTTAATTTGGTTCGTTATTATGACGACCAATGGTCTTTAAATTTGGGTTTAGGACAACGCTTTTCGCCAAAATGGTTAGGTTCTGTGTCAGTTGGATGGGACTCTGGAGCAGGAGATAAAGTGTCAACGGGTGGCCCAACTAAAGGGTATTACAACTTGGGCGTGGGTGCTCAATATAGCCCGACATCGCGATACTTTATTTCTGGTGGTGTGAAGTATTACTGGTTAGGCGATGCAAAAGCTCAGCTTGGCGCACAGGCGGGTAGTGACTATTATGTAGGTGAGTTTAAGGATAACCACTCAGTCAGCTATGGCTTAAAAATTGGATATAAATTTTAAAATTAAATTAGTCATTTATAAGGTTTTAATTACATGAATAAAATCATTAAAAACGGTATGTTTTTAGGGTTGTCGACTTTGATTTCAGGTTATGGAACTCTTCTCCATGCGGAAGCAAGTCCAACAAATTTACCCGCAGTTTCACAAAAAGCGTTAACCATTATTGATGGGCAAACCGAGTGGTTAAATAAGGTCTATAAAGACATTCATGAACACCCTGAACTTGGGTTTATGGAAAAGCGTACTTCTGCCATTGTTGCCAAAGAGCTTAAGTCACTAGGTTTTGACGTTAAAACGGGAATAGCCAAAACAGGCGTGGTCGGCATTTTAAAAAATGGTGAAGGGCCAACGGTTATGTACCGTGCCGATATGGATGCCAACACTGTTGAAGAGGCAACTGGTCTACCATACGCGAGTAAAGTGCGCGTAAAACTTGATGATGGAACCGAAACGCCTGTAGCCCATATGTGTGGTCATGATGCACATGTGACATGGATGCTTAGCATGGCAAAAACATTAGTCGCTTTAAAAAAGGAATGGAGCGGAACTATTATTTTAGTTGCACAGCCTGCTGAAGAGCCGATCACAGGTGCAAAAGCTATGGTGACCGATGGCTTATGGACAAAATATAACTTGCCAAAACCTGATTATTTCTTTGCAGTGCATACAACACCTGCACCTGTGGGCGTGGTCATCAATGCACCGGGGCCACGTATGGCAGGAACCGATCAGCTTGATGTTTTATTTAAAGGTGTGGGTGGGCATGGCTCATTACCAATGCTCACCAAGAACCCGATTAGCATGGCGGCCAATGCACTAAATCAATATCAAACCATTATGGGTAATGCAGTTGATCCGCAACAAGCGGCAGTGTTATCAATTGGCTCAATCCAAGCTGGAAATTCGAATAACGTGATTCCTTCTACGGCCTTGGTCAAAATGAATTTGCGCTGGTTTGATCCAAAAGTACGCGAGACCATGTTAAATAACATTAAGTCTATGAGTGAAGGCGCGGCTCAAATGCAGGGGATGGGTAAAGACCAAATGCCGACCTTTACTTTTAAAGGTTCAAGCACACCTGTAATTAACAATAAAGAATTTTCTGCACGTTTAAATGGGCCTTTAAAAGCACTATTGGGAGATAAACATGTTCTAACTGAATATCCTGCGGTTATGGGGTCAGAAGATGTTCATCATTTATTGGGCGAACAAAAAGACATTCCTTTTAACTTTATGTTTATTGGTGTGGCAGACCCAGTTGTGTTTGCAAATGCAGTCAAGCAAGGCAAACCTGTGCCTTATATTCCACATAGTCCAAACTACATTGTTGACTTAAAAGCTTTACCAGTGGGTGCTAAAGTCACTACAGTTTCGATGCTAGAACTACTTACTAAAAAATAAGTTACTCATAAAAAAAAGATGCACTTACATGCATCTTTTTTGTCTAAGTTTTTAAAAGTTAAGAGCAAGCCAGATATTTTTCTCGATAATGGATAGGTGATAAATCGGTCCAGCGGCGAAATGCGCGGGTAAAACTACTGACATCAGTAAAGCCAAGAATATAAGCAATCTCAGTAATATTGTGGCTTGAATTTTTAATATACGATAAGGCGAGTTCGTGCCGAGTCTGATCCAGTAACTCACTATAAGAGGTGTTTTCGGCAGAAAGTTTGCGTTGCAGACTCCGTATGCTTAAGCCCAGACTTTTCGCAATGTCTTGTTGTTGAAAATCACCTGTAGATAATTTTTCAATGAGTTTTACTTTCACTCGTGCCAATATATTTTCTTTATCGAGCCGTGCCAGATAACGAATAATAATTTCATCATACTCTTGGGATAGGCTTGGATTTGCACCTTCAAGCGGCTTTTCTATCGTTGCTGTATCAAACACAATCATGTCTTTAGGTGCATTGAAAATAATTGGTGCTTTTAAAATATTCTGAAACGTGTCTAAATCTTCAGGTTCTGAACGTCTAAGTTCAATCCGTAACGGAGAAAAAAGCGATTCTTGCAGTGCTCGACATGAGCGAATAAATATCGAAATAAAAGCATCAATCGATTCAGGCTGAACTTCCTCAGGCACATGAATAACAAAATAATGATTATTACCTTGCCCATAAAATTCGAGTTCAGGAATATCAGTCACAATACGAAAGTAACGGATAATTTTTAAAAACATTTCTTTTAAAGTTGTACTTGTAGTGAGAGAGTGACCGAGTACATGAAATGTGTTTTGATTAACTTGGCTTGCGACTTTAAGGCCAAAGCACGAATCTTGAGTGGCCTCCACAGCCAGTCTCCATAAAGTTGCAGTGTGCTCAAGTGAGTAACGTGCATCGGGATTATGAAGGGCCTGAATATCTAGACCTGCTTGTTTTAGTAAAGTTTGGCTATCACATCCTGCCTTATCAAGAGCTTTTTGAATTGCTTTAACCCAGCTGGCTAGCGCCGTTGCTGTCTGTGACATGTTATATCCTATAACTTCTGATTTTTATTCCTTACCTCATTATAAAAGAATTAAAAAATAAAAAAATCTTTTGTTTTTTGAGCGAAATATCAATTGGCATCTCCAGCCAATATTTTGGCGTTGTCGGTTAAGCGTATTAAGTAGCTTGGAAATAAAGTAGAACCATGAGAAAAGTGAGGGACAATCATGACCTATATTTATAAAAATCCTGCCGGAATGACCGATAGCGAAAAAACGGAACATATTAAAAAAGTAGTAACAGCAGAAGGCGTGGCTTTACGCAAACGCCATCCTATTTTGAACCATCAAAATGCTATTGGGGCGATGATTCTATTTATATCTTTGGTCGGCATGATAGCGACTGCCGTGCTCTATATAAATCATCAACTTTCAGCTTGGTTTGCAATTCCGATTATTGCTTTTTTTGCATCGCTCACCCATGAGTTAGAGCATGACCTGATTCACTGGATGTATTTTAGAAAGAAACCATGGGCACATCATTTAATGATGGGTTTAGTCTGGTTAGCTCGACCAAGTACAATTAACCCGTGGAAACGTCGTGAGCTGCATTTTAACCATCATAAAAACTCAGGCACCGAAGTTGATTTAGAAGAAAGAGCTTTAACCAACGGAGAACAGTGGAGTATACGTCGTCTCATCGCGATTGGTGATAACGGCTTGGCTGTCTTGTTCCGTATTATTTCTGCAAGCAATTGGACGGTGAGAAAAGTAATTTTTAAACGTGCATTTATGGCTTATTTTCCGTTAGGAATTATTCATTGGTCGCTGTGGTATATCTTTATAGGTTTTCATGCAGTAGATGCTGTTTCAAGTTGGGCAAATGCACCGATTGCTTGGTCAGCTACCACTTTAAATATTATGCATGTGGTTAATATTTTGACTGTTGTTTGGGTTGCACCGAATGTACTGCGTACCTTCTGCTTGCACTTTGTGACTAGCAATATGCATTACTACGGCGATGTCGAATTGGGTAATGTCATTCAGCAAACTCAGGTGTTAAAACCTTGGTGGATGATGCCGTTCCAACTGTTTTGCTTTAACTTTGGTTCAACGCATGCCATCCACCATTTTGTGGTGAAAGAACCATTCTACATTCGCCAAATGACGGCACCGGTTGCCCATAAAGTCATGCGTGATATGGGAGTACGGTTTAACGATGTTGGAACCTTTAAAAGAGCAAATCGTTGGAACATAAATGATTTATCAGAGTCAAAAAGTTAAAACATAGCTTTTTATCTCACTCAAATGGACTGAGTTCTGTACGAAGCGCTCAGTCCATTAACCATAAACTCACTATAGAGTTTCTTAAAAATTAAGCGGCTCTACTGAAACTTAGTAAAAAGCAAAATCACTCCTAATACACATAAAATTGAACCAATCACTTTATTAATCTGCACTTGCTTGGCTAACATTTTTTGTCTCAACAGCATTGAAGAGAAAAGCATAGCTACCAGTGAAAACCATACAAAATGGGCAAAAGACATAAAAAAGCCATAAGCTAAAAGAATGGTTTTAGGCGTGGTTAAACTCACAATTTGCGTATAAGTACTAATCACAAATAGCGTGGTTTTAGGGTTCAGGGCGTTAGTAAAAAAGCCGTATTTTATCGCTTGAAGAGTACCTATAGAATTTAAAGCAGCAGAGTCTAAAACAGGTTTTTGAGTAAAAGTTTTATAGCCAATATAGATCAGGTAAAGCGCGCCAATATACTTAACAATATTCAAAATTTGCGGCGTATAAGTCATCACAAAGGCAACGGCGACTAATGTATAGGTTACATGTACCAACACACCAAGCGATATTCCAAGTGAAGTGAACACACCTATTTTTCTGCCGTACAAGTAACTATTTTTGGTCACAATCGCGAAGTCTGCTCCGGGACTAATCACTGCCAAAATTGTAATGAGAATAACCGCAATAAACTCAGCCATTATCTTGCACCCTCACTGAAAACGAACGGTTTTATCTGTACTTTTTGGAATGTATTCAAGAGGAGAGCTGTTTTACTTAAAGCTGCTATTCTTTTGGTGAGAAAGATTGGGGCTTTACATTTATGAAGATAGATATCGATATTCAATATGTTTTTCATCATCTAAAATGGGGTTTAATAAAGATGATTTTTATTTTGAACAGAAACCTAAAAATAAAAATCGATAAAAACGACAACATAACTATGAGTTTTTGGAATGATCGAGAGAATATCGCTGAATTCACTAAAATTTTTCTATTTTGTGGCGAAGTATGGCAGCGTGACTTTAGCTGCAAAGAAATTATTTGTGACGCAAAGTGCGGTCAGTAAACAGATTTATAATTTAGAAGAAGCTTTAAATACGACTTTATTCGAACGAAAAAATAAAACGCTTGTGATGACTAAGCAGGGTGAGATTTTATTGAGTTGTTGCCATCAGGTTTTTGGTCAACTCGATGAATGTTTAATCCAGCTAAGTCAGCCTAAAACCCACAATAAACAACTGGTTTTGTCGTGCGAACCAACTCTTTCTATGAAATGGCTCATACCACGATTATCAAAATTTAAAAAGCTCGGTCATGATTTTGAGGTTGTGCTACTCACAGCAGGCGGCGTGGTCGATTTTGAAAAAGATAATATTGATATTGCGATACGTCGAAATGACTTTGATTGGGGTGAGCATATCTATAGCGAAAAAATTGCCGATGAATATATCACTCTAGTTCAAGCAACCAAGCCATCGGAAACCAACGACGTACTCATTTCGACTTCTAGACCAAATTTTTTCAAAAGCATTAGCCGTATTGTTGAGTTAAAGCAAAGCTTAAAAGGCTACACCAAAGTTGAACTTGAACATTTTTATTTATGTTTAGAAGGTTGTTTGGCGGGACTTGGCGCGACAGTCATCTCAATTTATATGATTGAAAAAGAGCTTGAGTGGAACTTACTGCAAAAAAATTCATCAGTCGTTCAAGATGGTTCAGCCTATTTTCTACTTTCTCATCGTGCTTTTGAGGAAGATCCACGCAAAACCCTATTTTTAGAATGGCTAAAAGCAGAGATGAATGAGAGTCAACATAAATTGCTCTAGGCTTATCTGTTTTATTTAAAGAAAAATGATTTAATTAACTGAAAATAATAATAAATTCTAAATTTTTAGGCACAACAAAGCGAGTGCTGTATATTGAATTTCTGCTGTCTAAAATTCCCTAAGATGAAAAATATTTAACTTCATACTTATTTATAAAACCCTAAACATGAATTTCACTCAGTTTTGAATGAGACTAAATCATTTTTATTCATGTTGTGATTGCGGTATAAATCTATCCATGCTCTGAAGCGCTCCAGTTATTCACTTTTGATAAGACCACAAGGCACAAAATTGATAAGGCTGGAAAGTTCAAAAAGAGCAAAAAGATTTTTTAGGTTTATCTCAGAAATTAGGGTACTGATCACAATGAGTAAAGAATTTACATTTACGATTAAGAGTATTTGTTTCGATGAGAACTATCGTCCAGCAGACAATACGCGTATTACAACCAACTTTGCTAACTTGGCGAGAGGGATGAGCCGCGAAGAAAATTTGCGCAACACATTACGGATGATCGACAATCGTTTCAATGCCTTAGCTCATTGGGACAACCCTAAGGGCGACCGCTATGGCGTTGAACTTGAAATCATTTCAGTTGAAATGAACATTGATGCCGAAAACCGTACTAGCGGGCTTCCTCTCATCGAAATATTGAAAACCAATATTGTTGATAAAAAAACCAATGAACGCATCGAAGGTATTGTAGGTAACAACTTCTCGTCTTATGTCCGTGACTATGACTTTAGTGTGCTGTTGTTAGATCACAACAAAAACAAGTCTACGTTTAGCACGCCAGAAAAGTTTGGTGAATTGCACGGCAACTTGTTTAAGAGCTTTATTAATTCTGAGACTTATAAAGCTAACTTTAAAAAGGCACCAGTCATTTGCCTAAGCGTTTCAACAAGTAAGGTGTATCACCGTACTGAAAACGAACATCCTGTTTTGGGTGTTGAATACAAGCAAGAAGACTATTCATTAACCGATGAATATTTCCAAAAAATGGGCTTAAAGGTTCGCTATTTCATGCCGCCGCATAGCGTTGCGCCGTTAGCGTTCTACTTTACTGGCGATTTGTTGAGTGATTACACCAACCTTGAGTTGATTAGTACCATTAGTACGATGGAAACCTTCCAAAAGATTTACCGTCCTGAAATTTACAATGCAAATTCAGTGGCTGGAAAGTCTTATCAACCAAGCTTGAAGCACCAAGATTATTCACTTACTCGAATTGTGTATGACCGTGAAGAACGTAGCCGTTTGGCTATTGAGCAGGGGAAGTTTGTTGAAGAGCAATTTATCAAACCATACCAAGCGATTCTTGAGCAGTGGTCTGCGAATTACGCTCCTAATTAATCAACATATAGGTCATTTATTATGAAAAAGTTATTACCGACTTCAACTGCTGGCAGCTTACCTAAACCGTCTTGGCTTGCAGAACCTGAAAAGCTTTGGTCGCCGTGGAAACTCGAAAACGAAGGCTTAGTTGAAGGTAAAAAAGACGCGTTACGTTTAGCACTTCACGAACAAAAACTTGCGGGCATTGATATTGTTAGCGATGGCGAACAAACCCGCCAACACTTTGTGACTACGTTTATTGAACACTTAAATGGTGTAGATTTTGAGAAGCGCGAAACAGTTCGTATTCGTGACCGTTACGATGCAAGCGTACCATCTGTGGTAGGTGCGGTGTCTCGTCAAAAGCCTGTGTTTGTTGAAGATGCAAAGTTTTTACGTCAGCAAACTGATCAGCCAATTAAATGGGCGTTACCTGGCCCAATGACTATGATTGACACGCTTTACGATGGTCACTACAAGAGCCGTGAAAAGCTTGCTTGGGAATTTGCCAAAATCTTGAACCAAGAAGCGAAAGAGTTAGAAGCTGCTGGTGTAGATATTATTCAGTTTGACGAACCTGCATTTAACGTATTCTTTGACGAAGTAAATGACTGGGGTATTGCAACTTTAGAGCGTGCAATTGAAGGTCTAAAATGTGAAACTGCGGTGCACATTTGCTATGGTTACGGTATTAAAGCCAATACTGACTGGAAAAAGACACTCGGTTCAGAATGGCGCCAGTACGAAGAAGCTTTCCCGAAACTTCAAACTTCTAACATTGATATCATCTCGTTAGAATGTCACAACTCTCGTGTGCCAATCGACTTACTCGAACTTATTCGTGGTAAAAAAGTCATGGTAGGTGCGATTGATGTTGCAACAAACCAGATTGAAACACAGGAAGAAGTTGCAAATACACTACGTAAAGCGCTTCAGTTTGTAGACTCAGACAAGCTTTACCCGTGCACAAACTGCGGTATGGCGCCTCTTTCTCGTGAAGTGGCACGCGGCAAGCTAAATGCCTTAAGTGCAGGTGCAGAAATCGTTCGCCGAGAACTGACAGGTTTTGATCTTACTGCTTAATATTTACTAATAAGTGGTATAAAGGGTTACTTTTTTGATGGTGGTTGATAATCAAACAAGTAACCCTCATTTTACTTACTACACATGTCGCTCTAATCAGAACGCATGTCGATAGTACCTTCCTGATGGAGTTGGGCGGTATAGCAAACACACAGGAAAAGGTACGGTTCAATTTAGGAATAATGTCATGGTTCAAGCAACAGACTTTAGAAATGCAATGTCTTTACTCACAAGTGCGGTTAGTGTTGTGACCACGGCAGGCATGTCTGGCCGTTTTGGATTTACTGCCTCTGCTGTTTGTAGTGTGACTGACACACCGCCGACATTATTGGTCTGTATGAACCAAGCTGCGAGTTCACATGCACATTTCCTAGATAACAAAATCTTAACGGTAAATGTATTAGGCGCGCACCACGAACATATCTCAAAAGCATTTTCATCTAAGCTCACACCAGAAGAACGCTTTAAACATGGCGAATGGATTGAGTTAGAAACAGGCGCACCTGTGTTGGAAGATGCTTTGGTGAGCTTCGATTGTGAGATTGAGCAAATTCAACAAGTCGGCACACACACGATTTTTATATGTCCGATTGTGGCGATTAAACAAAGCCAACATGACCAAAGTTTGGTTTATTTTAACCGTGCTTATCACCAAGTGGGGCAGACTGAGACTGTCTAATCCTACTTATCATTTCGTTATTTCATATTAAAAGTCTCATTAAGAAATCAATAAGCACGGATCGCTTCTGTTTAATTTTAAAAATACAATTAAATATAATATCTTAAATAATAATTAAGTTAATCTAATGAAAAACAATAAGAAATTTAATCACTTGTCATTAAAGCTACATTGACACATCTCAACTCTCAGATTATGCTTTGCGTGCTGGCCACATTGCCAGCCGGCTTTGACAGGCCGCGCTCAAGAACATTGAAAAAACTCGTTTTTTTGATGTAGACCCGTTCGTCTCCCTTTTTGTAGCGGTAGGACGGAAGGGGGACACCTTCGGGTGTGCTGGGTCTTGAGCCAGTCTGTCAACCCTCTTTCGTTCTGCCACCATAATTCCAAATGAATGCTTTGGCAGAACTCCCAAAATCAGGAGTTGGCTATGCACATCCACCATTTCTTGGCCTTGAGCGCCAAAAGCTATAACGACACCACTTAATTCATCTTTAAACAGTTTGAAGGCATAACCGCTTTTCAGACTTTAAGTCATTACGGCTAAAAACTTATATCAACAATAAAACTTGAGATGTGCCAAGCACCGTCTTACGGCTTTGCTGTGCCTTTTTTTCTCCCAAAAAGGGCACAGGCTTTTTATCTCATTTAGAAACAACAAGAATTTATAACGGTAAAACTATGCCAATTTTAGAAATATCTTCCAAAAAATTACAGGTGGTCCAAACTGCCATCCAACTCTTTACCACGCATGGGTTCCATAATGCAGGGGTAGACCTCATTATCAAAGAAGCCAAAATACCGAAAGCCACGTTTTACAACTACTTCCACTCCAAAGAACGCCTAATTGAAATGTGCATCGCCTTTCAAAAAAGCCTACTCAAAGAAGAAGTGCTCTCGATTATTTACTCAAGCCGTTACTACACCCAAAAAGATAAACTCAAAGAAATTATTGTCTTACATACCAATTTAAACAGTCTGTACCATTTGCTGCTTAAAGCGGTTTTTGAAATAAAACGGTTGTACCCGCAAGCCTACCGTATGGCAGTTGAATACCGAAAATGGCTACATCGGGAACTTTTTGACCTGATTTTTAGCTGTGAGACCCGTGCTTTTAAATTCGATGCAGATATGGTTTTAAACCTTATAGATGGCTTGATGCTACAGGTTTTAAGCTCTAACAGTTTGGATGAAAGAGATGTGGTGTTGGAGAGGTTTTGGGGGAAAGCCATCTGAGGGATGGCTTTTTTATTACATTAAATTTTAAAAATAATTAATTAATAAAAGAGGGTGAGTTCGCAACAATACATTCATTTATTCCAGAAATACTTTTAATACCCATCTTAAAAGTTGCATGTTCTTGTGTTGATCTAGTTTGGTCCCATAGGAAAACTATTACTTTAGCATCAGAATAGCTTTCCGAGGATAAGTATAAGGAGGCATCTTCTCCAATTTCACCAATTAATTCAGAAAATGACTTCGAAGTATTTTTTCTATATTTAACTTCAATTAGAGTATGCAAAGATGGTATATATAAATCTATCCTAGGTTTTTTTTGACCTATTGATGGTAAATTTTCCTCGTCTTTGATGTCTGGGAAAATAGGAGCCAGTAAAGTGTATAATAAATTTTGAACATGGTATTCGTTATTTATTTGCCAGCGAACAATTTCTGCTCCTTGTGTTCTTGGTTTTAACTCCCAAGTCCATCTTCTTAAATTAGGTGTAATATTATTTAAATAGTTACACAGATCTTCAAAAGACCACCCATTTGGAGGAACTGTCGAAATATCTTTGTCTGCCTTATCAAAAACATAAATTAACGCAGCTAAAATATTTTCAGAAAAGTTTTCATCGATAAAACTATTTTTAAATTCTGTATTTAAAAAAATATGGATTAGATTTAATCTATTTTTATTTTCATAAATGGGTTGTATCTTGAGATAATGTAAAAATAAAGGAATAATGGCGGTATTGTATTTTTCATTTTCTCCGATAATAAATAAGGAAATATCTTTTTCATAAGAAATTAAGTGTCCTTTATTTATTTGATTAGGTAAAAAGCTGGATATCCATATTTTAAATTTCTCAGTTAATTCTAAGTCTTTTAAATTATCGACATAAATTTTTATAGATAATAAGCCCCAGATATCCATAACCCATGGTCTCGGCGTTCCATCCACAATAGCTGCTTGCCCAAATAGTCTAACTAGCTCATTATGTAAATCAACTTCTTTATTAATTAAGCTTTCTATTGTACATTTTTCATAATTTGTTAGATTTGAAATATCAATTTCAGTAATAGGGCTTAAATTCAAATGAATTAAAAAAGCCTTAAGAAAATTATTACTTCTTGAAAACAAATGCAATTTATTTAGTAAAAACTCTCTTAATTCAAATTTATTATTTATAAGAACCATTGTGTCTGACCTAATTTACCTAAAAGAATAGTATCATCCCAACCAGATAGTTTATTTAACCATCCTAAGTTCTCTGCAATTAAATCAGAATAATGAATAGTAACTGGTAAAGGGCTAGGGAAATAGCTACGCCATGAGTGTGAGGAAAAACTAAAAATTTGATTAGATAAATATTTTAAGTCTTGGAAAGAAGAATCTTTATGTAAACTAACTATAACTCCTTGAGGATGACCATCAGATACTTGTTTTAATTCTTTTTGACCTACCAAGTAAAGTAAAATTTCATGAGAAGATAATTCAAAATATTTACCTCGCTTAGGAGCAAGTTTTCCTCTGATCTCACTTTTAGTAGAATGATCAAATAAATGTAAACCATGATCTGATGAGATTTTTAAAAAAGCATATTCAATTTTGTATCCACTATATTTTTTAATTACTTCTTTTACAGCTGAAATTTCATTTTTATTAAAGGTTTTAACTGCTGCATGAAATACTAGGCGAATAGTATCGTTGCTTTGCCAATTCATAAGTTTTTCTACTTTTTTAATTGTTTGTTCTAATGTATCAACTAATGCATTGCAATATTCATTTGGCACTACCGCCTTGGAAGTATTACTTACTATATAACTCCCATCTCCAGAAAAGACAGTCGTAATTCCCATAATCCTTTGATTTAATCCATCTTCTTCAATAATGATATTGGAACTACCAATACCTATTACTAATTCGTGAGATATGGTCGGTGTTGACTTAAGTAACCATGGCTTTCCACTCATTTTAGCATAGCATGCTAAAGCCATATTATTTAAAGAATACTCTAAGTTTTTATCATTTTGGTTAGTTAGCTCTATAGTGAAATCTTGAACTGGAATTTGATGTTGAAAAAACATTTTTTTACCAATGTAATATGGGTTCTGTTCTACTAATAGCTTTTTGAAAGACTGCTTTGTTTGTACTAGAGCAAGGTCCCATTGAGAAGAGTTTTGATTTGTTCTAGTTTGAATAGCTTGTTGGATAGCTAGTTGATAGCTCCCTAAAGAATCATCAGGTGTTGTAAAAAATTCGATTTGACTAAGACCGATATGAAATTTTCCTTCAAAACCAGTTTTGAAGTTGTGACTATTTGGAATACCTTTTAAAAATTTGTGTAAAAATTGTTCAATCTTCCCTTGTTCTTTAGCATTACAAACAACACAAATAGAAGGATTATTTCTATCAAAGTAATTTCTAGTGTATGGCCCATAGTCTTTAAGACCATTTTCTTTTGAATTATTTTCTCTATTATTCGAGAAAAAAAATCTAGGGTAAACTAAATGTTTACACTGTTGACTAATATCTGGAGCAAAACCTATATTTATTTTATCTCCATTAAAAAGAAAAACTCCATTTTGACTAAAAAAGTTCCATATTTTTCCTATGTTAATTTGCTTACTTACTCCTTGAGTAAAAGTAGATATAGCTTTTTTTATATTTTCTTGAATTTGTTCGAATTTATTTGGAAATTTATAAGCTAAATAATCTTTTGTATTTTTACTATTAGCTTCTAAAGTAATTTCTTCTGCATAATAATTTTTTATTTTATCGTATGACTGAACTGTAACGATATTGTTGTCTATACTTAGAATTCTTCCAATTCTTTTATACTTTCCATTTTTCTTACTAATAGCATGTCGATTAATCAAGTTAAAGCCATCATTAATGAAGTAAAATAAATTTTCCTTATTGTACTTTTTTGTTGAACAATCAATAGTTAAACATGGAACTCCTTTTATTATTCTAGTATCTATACTGTATTTTGCATTTATTTGAAAAGGGTAATTATCACCTAAAATTTTTTCAGTAATATTTTCTTTTGGACTTATAAATTCAATAGGCTTAAATTTAAAAGGTTCTCTTCTAATTTGTTTTAAGGTTTTAATAATAGATTCTCTAATAAGAAAAAATAAAATTTTATAATTTTCTGTTAAATTTATTTCTTTTATATTACCTTGAATTGGATAGGATTTAGATTCTGAAAATATTAATATTTGGTTCCCATTACGGATCGCATGATAGTCTTTCTGTGGATGACCATGTAATGAATATAATACTTCTTTATCGTAAGGTACTTCACAAGCTTCTACTACGCCTATATTGCTTATATCTATTGGAAATGCATTCAGCTCTATAGTCATTTATCCCTCAAGTTTTTATCAAAATTTATTTTATATTTAAGAGAACTTATTTTTTATTTCTGGATAAATTCTCATATTGAATTACTATATCAACTCTTTCTTTTTTTGAAAATAAGTATATACACTTTAGAAGTTTGAATTTTTAACTGTAAAGTATGCAAAATAATAGTTTTACAAAGAACCCTCATACTCCACATATCCATCTTCAATTGCAGGAATAATCTCTACAAACTCAAAGTAGGGCACTGTACAAAACTCAGAGTCTCGTATCGCATCAATCACAAAATAATAATCTTGCAAAGATGACGTCTCAAACACAGCAATATCACTTGCTTTAGTGCTAAACGCTTCAACGTCATACCACCGAACTTTTACAGTCGGGTACTTCGCAAAAATAGGTTCAAGCTTTTGTGCACTAAACTCAGCCCGCTTTTCACGAGCTAAAGCCAGCCAAGTAGGCAAAGCTCTTAAATGAATAAAAAAAAGTATAGGTTCTAGACATAACCACTCCATGACTGGGCCGAGTTGTAGTTCAACTGAAAAGACAGGATTTTCTTGTCATATCAATATGACTCAGTCAGTATATGAGTGATTACTCACATTAAATACTCGCATTTCGGCCCATGTCAGAAACACTTCCAGACCCACGTAAACGCCCGCGTCAAGCACGTTCAGTGGCTACCTTTGAAGCTATTTTAGAAGCGGCTGCTCGCATTTTGGAGTCTTTAGGCTTTGCTGGATTTAACACAAATGCCGTGGCTGAACGTGCTGGCGTAAGCATTGGTAGCCTATATCAGTATTTTCCATCTAAAGAGGCTTTAATCGTTGAGTTAATTCGACGTGAACGCGCCAAGCTTTCAACCCATATTGTTGAAGCCATACAGCAGCATGAAGCCGCAGACTTAAAAGAAAAATTAAAACTCATCATACATGCTGCTGTGCAACATCAATTGAGCCGTCCGCAGTTGGCACGAACTTTAGAGTTTGCTTCAGAACTGATTGGAAAAGATGTTGAGGAAAGTGAGCTTCAACACGAGCTTGAGACCATGATTTCTGATCTGTTTATACATTCTGGTATTTCACATTCACAGATAGCCGCACAAGATGTGATTGCTTTAAGCAAAGGAATGATTAACGCTGCAGGTATAGCTGGGGAAAGTGATTTAAATGATTTACAACAGCGAGTTGAAAATGCTGTATTTGGTTATTTAGATCTGGATTAATGGTCTATAAGCATGAGCGTATTACTGTCAAAAGCTCTTTAATAAAAAACACCTTCCAAACTCAAGATTTGAAAGGTGCTTTTATAGGGGTTATATCTTTACGAAAACATTAGACAGTCGGTAAAGCATGTAAAAGTTGGTCAGTTAACTGATTTACTGTGTTAAGTGAAATCGTATGAATCAAACTACCGCCCGTTGGATCAGGTTCACCAACAGCAATACCTTGATTTGAACCTACCGAGCCAAGAATATTTCCTAAAATATCTTCTACATCTACAGAGTTACTATTGTCTGAGTCGCCATAGTTAATGTTAATTAAGCCATCTAGGCCACCCAGTAAACCACCGTCGCCGCTATCAACGCCACCAATAATCGTGGTGATTGAACCCAATAGGCCACCGTTTTCAGTGACTAGGTCATCACCTACAATATGCTGAATAATGGTAGATGCCGTTGAACCATTGGTAATAAGTGTATCAATTACACCAGTAATCGAGCCACTTGCACCCTCAAGGTCAGCGCCTGCAAGGTCAGAAATAGCCTCAAGCGTACCGTTAACACTATCGCGTGAAGTTTCGAAAAGTAGTTTTCCAAGATCTGCAAAATCACCGACAGGGTGCTCTGCATCAGGGAACACACCAATAATTGTTCCGGCAATCGTATCAATACCTGTATTAATCAAACCTGTTTTTAAACTTTCTAAATTTTGTAGAACGTCAATACCGCTTTGAATAATACCTGTAAGTGGGTTATCGCCCAGATCCCCACCGATGCCGCCTATGCCACCGATAATGCCAGTAATCGGGCTTAAGATATCCCCATCACCACCAATACCACCGATGATTCCAGTAATCGGGCTTAAGATATCTCCATCACCGCCAATACCACCAATAACGCCAGTAATCGGACCTAAGATATCGCCTGTACCTTCACCACCAATAAATGAGAAAGAGTTGCCTAATACATTAAGTGGTGTAGTGATAGGGGCAACAACGTCAACATCATCGCCATTACCGTTGCCAATGCCATAATTATGTTCACCGTTACCTGATGAGATGCCATTTAATAGGCCATCACCAGAGCCGTTGCCTGAGTCGCCAGAACCAATCACACCACCTGAAGTGTTGCCGTTGTTAGTAGTGTCATTGTCATTGACTGTGTTTGAAGTAGTTGTCGGTGAAATATTAATAGAGTCAGTCGAAGAACCACCTATACCAGATAAAGCATTGCCCAAAATATTTAAACCGCCAGTAAATGGAAGCGTAAAGTCTGCATCGTCACCGTTTCCGTTACCAATGCCATAGTTATGCTCGCCATTACCAGACGCTGCACCATTTAAAAGGCCATCGCCAGAGCCATTGCCTGAACTGTCACCAAGGCCGCCTGTGTTGGCATTATCAATGGTGTCATTATCATTGACGGTATTGGTTGCCGTGGTTGGTGCTACATTTACCGAGTCACTAGATGAACTGCCAAAGCCTGAAAGCGAGTTGCCGGAAAAGTTAAGTACACCAGTAAGAGGGAAGGTGAAATCTGCATCATCACCGTTTCCGTTACCAATACCGTAGTTGTGTTCGCCATTGCCAGAAGCAGCGCCGTTTAACAGGCCATCACCAGAGCCATTTCCAGAACTTCCACCCACAAGGCCGCCTCCATCATTTCCATTAACAGTCACGTCATTGTCATTAACTGTATTAGTCGTTGTAGTTGGGGCAGTATTAATTGAACTAGAAGATGAATTGCCAATGAGTGAGAAAGAGTTACCAGAGAAATTAAAAACACCTGTAATTGGTGCTGTAATATCTACATCATCACCATTTCCGTTGCCAATGCCGTAGTTATGCTCGCCATTGCCAGAAGCAGCGCCATTAAGTAAACCATCACCAGAGCCATTGCCTGAACCACTACCTGTGCCGCCGCTATTACCATTATCAATGGTGTCATTGTCGTTCACTGTATTTGATGTGGTGGTTGGCGCAGTATTGACTGAACTTGAGGAAGAATTACCAATGAGAGTAAATGAGTTTCCTGAAATGTTTAGAACGCCGGTAATCGGAGCAGTAATATCAACATCGTCGCCGTTACCATTGCCAATACCATAGTTATGTTCACCATTGCCAGAAGCGATACCATTACCTGCGCCATCACCTGAACCATTGCCAGAACCGCCCAGAGCGCTCACGCCGCTATCACCAGTACCATTACCGTTATAGGTGGTGTCGTTGTCATTCACAGTATTTGACGTTGTAGTTGGCGAGGAATTAACAGAACTTGCAGATGAATTGCCAATTAGAGTAATTGAGTTACCAGACAAGTTAATAGGAAGCGTAATTGGGGCTGTAATACTTGCGTCATCCGCAATCCCATTTCCGATACCGTAGTTTTGCTCGCCATTGCCAGAGCCAATTCCATTTAACAAGCCATCGCCCGAACCATTACCAGCACCTGAGCCATTGCCGTTATAGGTGGTGTCGTTGTCATTCACGGTATTTGATGTATTGGTTGCAGAGTTGTTGACCGAACTAGAAGATGAGTCACCAATTAGGGTAATAGAGTTACCCGCAAGGTTAATTGGAATTGAAAGTGGGGTAGTAATGCTTGCGTCATCGGCAATACCATTACCGATGCCATAGTTGTGTTCACCATTACCAGAAGCGGCGCCATTTAAAAGCCCGTCACCAGAGCCATTGCCTGTACCGCTACCAATGGTAGAGCCGTTACCATTATTTGTTACATCGTTGTCATTAACGTTATTTGAAGTGGTGGTTGGAGAGCTATTCACCGAACTTGAAGATGAATTGCCTATGAGAGTAATTGAGTTACCAGAGAGGTTGAGGGGAATGGTAATTGGGGCGGTAATGCTTGCGTCATCGGCAATACCATTGCCAATACCATAGTTGTGTTCACCATTTCCGGAAGATATTCCATTAAGTAGGCCGTCACCAGAGCCGTTACCTAAATTACTGCTTGTGTTACTATTTTCAGGAAGTGGGATAATACTAGTAATCGAAGATAAAATACTTTTAATAAACATAATCTATTTCCATGTGATTTGTTTGAGATGTTGTTATTACTATTTATTGATTATGTGTTTCAGAGCACATAATTGAGAAAGAGTATTTAATTTTTTACTATTTGGTGTCAAGTTGTGTAATTTGTCACGGCTGATATAGCGAGTTTGTAAATATATTCAAAATCAACAAAATAAAAAATACGGTGATTTTTAATAACATTTTTAAACACAAAAAAATGGCTAAGTTAATAAAAATTTTTAAGATTAAAATAATATATGTATTTAAAAAATGATTTATCTTTTTGAAATAAAATAATTTTTACTTAAAATTAAAATATCTATTTTTATAACTTTTTGTTTTTAAAATAAATTTAATTTATTTATAGGGTTTAAAGCTATCTCTTTAAATAAAGAGAGTGACAAAAATAATATAGATAAATTTTGTGATATTTTTACTTGAGTATTTATTCGGATTTGTAAAATAATCGTAGGGATATAAGTTTTTGTAATAATTATTTGGTATATCTACGCCGTCGGCTGAGTTTTCGTTCGTTTAAAAGCCAGAGTGGGTCAGCCGACACCTTATTTTATCTATTTCTAAAATTCTTTTTAAAACAATAATTTTTATTTTAGTATTTTAAATTGTTTTTATAAATTATTTAGATTTTTATATTATTTAATTTTAAATTAAAAGAATATAACTTATATACGATTAAGTTCAGAACAGCCTTATATAAATTATTAAATATTTATTGAATAAAGAATAAATAAATGAGGCTTGAGCTGAGCCTAAATAATTCTGGTAATAAAAAAGCCACTCTAGATGAGCGGCTTTTTGGGAAAGCGGTAAAACTTACCAGCTTAACGCACCACCAGTTTGGTAGTCAGTTACGCGAGTTTCAAAGAAGTTCTTCTCTTTACGTAAGTCCATCATCTCCGACATCCACGCAAATGGGTTAGTTACACCAGCAAATTGCTCTGGTAAACCTAACTGAGATAAACGACGGTTACAGATGAATTTCAAATATTCTTCCATCATGCTTGCGTTCATACCCAATACACCGCGTGGCATTGTGTCACGTGCGTATTCGATTTCAAGCATCGTACCTTCAAGAATCATTTGAATTACTTCTTGTTGGAACTCGGCAGTCCAAAGGTGAGGGTTCTCAATCTTGATTTGGTTAATCATGTCGATACCAAAGTTCAAGTGCATAGACTCATCACGCAAAATGTATTGGAACTGCTCAGCAACACCATTCATCTTGTTACGGCGACCCATACTCAAAATTTGAGTAAAGCCACAGTAGAAGAAGATCCCTTCAAGAACACAGTAGAACGCGATCAAGTTACGAAGTAAACGTTGGTCGTTTTCAGGCGTACCTGTGTGGAAAGTAGGATCACTTAACGATTGAGTGTACTTCAAGCCCCAAGCTGCTTTACGCGCAACCGATGGAATCTCGCGGTACATGTTGAAGACTTCGCCTTCGTCCATACCTAAAGATTCGATACAGTATTGGTAAGCGTGAGTGTGAATTGCTTCTTCAAACGCTTGACGCAAAATGTACTGACGGCATTCAGGGTTCGTGATGTGACGGTAAATTGCCAATACGAGGTTGTTCGCAACCAAAGAGTCCGCAGTCGAGAAGAAACCTAAAGAACGCATAACGATCGTACGCTCATCTTCAGTTAAGCCATTTTCAGACTTCCAAAGTGCGATATCGTGGTTCATGTTCACTTCTTGAGGCATCCAGTGGTTTGCACAACCATCTAGATATTTTTGCCAAGCCCACTCATATTTAAATGGAACAAGCTGGTTCAAGTCGGCGCGACAGTTAATCATGGCTTTGTCGTCAACCTGAACGCGTTGCGCGCCCATTTCTAACTCTTCAAGGCCAGGAGCAACATCCAAATGTTCTAAGGCTTCAGATGCTCGAGCCATTGAATCGGTTGGATTTGTTGATCGCACGGAATGGGTTCCAGTGGATTGTGGAGCTGCCACGCTCTGCGATGATGGCTGCGCAGCAGATACATTCTGCGAATCAGGCGTTTTTTCCGGGTTGACGGGCGCAGACTTGTGTTCAGGTGCAGCCGGTTTTTGCGAATCATCTTCAAAATCGTCCCAACTAAGGATAGACATTGTTGTTCTCTCTTCGTTGTATATATCTATGTTCGACATCTCTAAACGAAGATGTCACTACTATACGCTCATAATGTGTAAACAAAATTAAGTTTTATTGATGTATGACCAAATTTTGGGCCTTTGGTCCATTATCCCTACAACTTATTTTGCTTACGCTGTTGTTTACGGATTTTAAAAAAGGCGTAAACCATAGGCGTATAAAAGAAAATAAAGGCAAAGATTAAGATTCCAACACCAAGCATATAGTTATGGCTGAGATGAAAAAACATAATCTTTACCTCGTTTAAAGTTGCTCTTTTGTGTTAAAGAGCAACTTTATTGAATGTTATTGGCAAGCTTCGCAATCTGGGTTGTCGATTGAACAAGCCATAGGAACCGGAGCTGCTTGAGTGAAGCCGTCTTCTTCAACTGCTTCAGGCTTCTTCGCTTCTACGACCGGAGCTGCCGCAGGTGCTGCTGCTTCTACAGTTGCAGGTTTAACCGCGTTTAACGCACCTGTGTTAATTGTAGATTTTTCAGCAGATGTTGCACCTAACGCACGGAGGTAATAAGTCGTCTTAAGACCACGTAACCATGCCATCTTATAAGTGATGTCAAGTTTCTTACCGTTTGCACCAGAGATGTAAAGGTTAAGAGATTGTGCTTGATCAATCCATTTTTGGCGGCGTGATGCAGCATCAACAATCCAGCGTGGTTCAACTTCAAACGCAGTTGCAAAGATTGCTTTTAATTCTTCAGGAATACGAGCAATTTTTTGTACTGAACCTTCAAAGTGTTTGAGGTCATTAACCATCACTGTGTCCCAAAGACCACGTTCTTTTAATGCGCGAACAAGGTAAGGGTTAATTACAGTGAACTCACCAGACAAGTTAGATTTCACATATAAGTTTTGGAATGTTGGCTCAATAGACTGAGAAACACCACAAATGTTCGAAATGGTTGCAGTTGGAGCAATCGCCATTACGTTTGAGTTACGCATACCGTCTTTTTGAACTTTGGCACGTAAACTGTCCCAATCTAAACGTTGAGTACGGTCAACTTCAAACATACGTTCTGGACGAGATTTCGCAACAATTTCTAAAGAGTCGATTGGAAGGATACCTTGATCCCACAATGAACCTTTAAATGTTGAGTAAGCACCACGTTCAACAGCCAAGTCACTTGAAGTTTGGATTGCATAGTAGCTAATCACTTCCATTGACTCGTCAGCAAAGTTCACAGCTTCATCAGAACCGTAAGCCATACCCATTTCGTAAAGCGCATCTTGGAAGCCCATGATACCCATACCAACAGGGCGGTGTTTCAAGTTAGAGTTCTTCGCTTGTGGTACAGCGTAGTAGTTAATGTCGATAACGTTATCGAGCATACGAACTGCTGTTTTAACAGTGCGCGCTAACTTTTCACGGTCTAATACGCCACCTTTAACGTGTTGAACAAGGTTGATCGAACCTAAGTTACATACCGCAATTTCGTCTTGGTTGGTGTTTAACGTAATTTCAGTACATAGGTTAGATGAGTGAACTACGCCAACGTGTTGTTGTGGTGAACGTAAGTTACAAACATCTTTAAACGTGATCCAAGGGTGACCAGTTTCGAACAACATAGAAAGCATTTTGCGCCATAAGTCTTTCGCACGTACTTTCTTGTGCAACATGTTCTGTTCTTTTGCAACAGACTCATAGTATGCATAGCGTTCAGCAAACTCAGCACCAGTTAAATCGTGTAGGTCTGGAGTTTCAGACGGAGTGAATAGTGTCCATTCGCCATCTTCAAACACACGTTGCATAAATAGGTCAGGAACCCAGTTTGCAGTGTTCATGTCGTGAGTACGACGACGGTCATCACCCGTGTTTTTACGAAGTTCTAAGAATTCTTCGATGTCTAAGTGCCAAGTTTCTAAGTACGCACATACCGCACCTTTACGCTTACCACCTTGGTTTACCGCAACGGCTGTATCGTTCGCAACTTTAAGGAACGGAACAACACCCTGAGATTTACCGTTTGTACCTTTAATATAAGAGTTCAAGGCACGTACAGGTGTCCAGTCATTACCTAAACCACCTGCCCATTTAGAGAGCATCGCGTTGTCACGCATTGCACCATAAATGTCATAAAGGTCATCGCCAATCGTTGTTAAGTAACAGCTTGAAAGCTGTGGACGTAATGTACCTGAGTTAAACAGGGTAGGCGTAGAGGCCATGTAGTCAAAGCTAGACAACAAGTTATAGAACTCGATTGCACGCTCTTCTTTGTCTTGCTCATTAAGTGCAAGACCCATTGACACACGCATGAAGAATAATTGTGGTAATTCGAAGCGAACGCCATTTGAATGGATGAAGTAACGGTCAAATAGAGTCTGTAAACCTAAATAGGTAAACTGGTTAGAACGTTCCGGTTGAATCGCTGCTGCTAGTTTTTCTAGATCGAACTTAAGCAAGTCCGGTGAAAGCAAATCAAGCTCTACACCTTTTTTCAAGAATGCTTCAAGTGCATTGTTTTCAGCTGTATCAGCCGGTAAACCTAAGAATGCTAAGCCAGTGCTTACCAACTCATCACGAAGCAAACGTGCAGTTACGTATGTATAGTTAGGTTCTTGTTCAATACGTGTACGTGTTGCCATCATCATGGTGGTAGCAATATCGCTTTCTTTTACGCCGTTATATAAGTTTTTAACGGTTTCATCGATAATTGCTTGAACATCAATACCTTCTAAGCCTTCAGCAGCTCGATTTACAGTTGCTTGCAGTGCACTTAAATCAAGTGGTTGAAGCTGACCGTTTGCATCGGTAACTTGCAAGGTAGGGTGATGATTAGAATTTGTGTCTTTACGGGCACTTGCGCGTTGATCGCGATAGATAACGTAAGCACGAGCGACTTTGTGCTCCCCAGTACGCATCAGTGCAAGTTCAACTTGATCTTGAATCTCTTCAATATGAATGGTACCGCCAGAAGGTAAACGGC
The DNA here is from genome assembly GCF_031196675.1 of Acinetobacter sp. 148. NCBI lineage: Bacteria > Pseudomonadati > Pseudomonadota > Gammaproteobacteria > Moraxellales > Moraxellaceae > Acinetobacter > Acinetobacter sp. 148. The sequence goes on from NZ_JAVIMT010000071.1 coordinate 40,428, forward strand.
GAGTGAAAGTGTTCAGTACCATTTCCGTCAGTTGGGTAATACGGTCGTGAATACGGCTCGAATCCGCACTTTGTTGACCTTCCACAGCAAGAAAAGCTTTACCAATCGCAACAGAAATTTTCTCTGCATCAAATGCAGCAACATCTCCGGTGCGTTTAATCACCTGAATTTGACCGGGAGTCGAAGTAATTACGCTCATGCCAGCATAGCTCCATTGTCACTTTTGTTATGTTCATAGACCGTTTGAACCGAGCAAAAAACATGCCACGATATTTGAGGGATAAACACAAGACTTAGTAGTTAAAGTTTATTTTCAACACAAGATACGGGATTTTTTACGGTAGATCAATCTTGACTTTTTAGTAATTTTTTATCTGTATGATTTGTCGGGAGATAGCATACCAAAGCTGTGAAAAAACACTTATAGATAACTTTGTGGATAACTCAAAAAACAAACACTTGAGTGAATTTAAATTTAGTGAAGAAATAATTTGTTTAATATTCATACATAGGAAATATGAATAGATTATGACATTTAAGAACAATAAACAGATAATAAAAATACCTGAAAATTCAAAGATTAATAAAATGCAACAAAACATGGTTGTCATGTATCAGTTTGGTGAACGCCTACTTGTTTACAATGTAAACGTGTGTATATTGCAAATGATAAACGAATGTATCTGCAAGATTTTTAAGATACATGTAATGAGATTTATAGGGGCAATGATATGAGCCAAGAAGAAAAGTTACCAAAGATTCTGATCGTTGAAGACGACGAGCGTTTAGCGCGATTAACTCAAGAATATTTAATCCGTAACGGTTTGGAAGTTGGTGTAGAAACCGATGGTAACCGTGCAATTCGTCGTATTATTAGTGAGCAACCGGATCTTGTGGTCTTGGATGTCATGTTGCCGGGTGCAGATGGTTTAACCGTTTGTCGTGAAGTTCGCCCACACTATCATCAACCAATCTTAATGTTGACTGCACGTACTGAAGATATGGATCAGGTACTTGGTCTGGAAATGGGTGCAGACGATTATGTCGCGAAACCAGTTCAACCACGTGTATTATTAGCGCGTATTCGTGCTTTGTTACGCCGTACGGATAAAACTGTTGAAGATGAGGTTGCTCAACGTATTGAGTTTGACGACCTCGTCATCGACAATGGTGGCCGTTCGGTAACGTTGAACGGTGAGCTTGTTGACTTTACAAGTGCTGAATATGACTTGTTATGGTTGCTTGCATCAAACGCTGGCCGTATTTTATCGCGTGAAGATATCTTCGAACGTTTACGTGGTATCGAATACGATGGTCAAGACCGTTCAATTGACGTACGTATTTCACGTATTCGTCCAAAAATTGGCGATGATCCTGAAAATCCAAAACGTATTAAAACTGTACGTAGTAAAGGTTACTTGTTTGTTAAAGAAACCAATGGATTGTAAAATCTGATTAAACTTCCTATAAGGTTGGTCGAGTGTTTAAACACAGTATATTCCTGCGAATATATGCGGGGCTGGTAATTCTTGTTGTTTTGGTGGCTGTTTTTGGGTATTTACTGGTACAAATTATCAACTACCAACGCGCACAAGAATACCGAGAATCTTTAACTGATGGTATTTCTTATGTCATTAGTGAAGGAGTCGCTCGACAACCTGGGAAGCAGCAAAAAATAGATTGGATTTCTGACGCATCTGATTTGCTCGAACTTCCAATTTATTATACCGATGCAAGTAAGGTTGAGCTGTCTCGAACCGAGAAAAAGCGGATCGAAGCACAAAAATCTGTAGTTCGTTACGATGCAAGCAATAGCATTGCATATGTCATTATTGGCTTGCGTGACGACCCACAACATTACCTATCTATAAAAGTCGACAAAATCACTGAACGCCAAATGAAGGCTCTTCCTATTTTTGTGCTCGACTATTTAATGTTTTATCCGGGGCAGGAACAAGAATATCTTGCCAAGATTCAAAAGCATTTCTCATATCCGATCAATATTCAAAATATTCAAGATGTAAATCTGGATTCTGAACAGATTGGACGTTTGCGCCAAGACCAAAGTGTTATGTTGTACAAAGATAGCGCAACAGTGCGCGGTACAACCATTTCGATTGTGTCTCCAATACCGAATCATCCTGCGCAAGTGTTAGTGCTGGGTCCGGTTCCAATGTTTAACTGGATGCCTTTACAGCTTTCGGCGGGTATTACCTTATTTAGCTTATTCTTATTAAGTCTAGGTGTTTACGGTTTGATTTTGCCGTTAGAGCGCAAAATCCGACAGGTGCGTTATGCATTAAACCGTATGAAATCGGGTGATTTGTCACTGCGTGTTCCTATTGAGGGAAGCGATGAAATGGCAAACTTGGCTTCAAGTTATAACAATATGTCTGACCATATTCAGCGTTTGATTGAGGCTCAACGTGAGTTAATGAGAGCAGTATCTCATGAACTCAGAACACCTGTGGCACGTATTCGCTTTGGTACAGAAATGTTAGCCGAAGAAGATGATTACAATCATCGTATGCATCAGGTCGACATGATTGATAAAGATATTGAAGCGCTCAATACCTTAATTGATGAAATCATGACTTATGCAAAACTAGAGCAGGGTACACCTTCACTAGATTTTGCAGAAATTGTACTCTTCGAAGTGTTGGATCAGGTTGCAGTTGAAACTGAGGCTTTAAAAACACAGAAAGAAATTGAACTTATTCCACCGCCTTTATATGTGAAAGTAGATGCAGAGCGTCGTTACCTTCACCGTGTTGTACAAAATCTGGTAGGTAATGCAGTCCGTTATTGTGATAACAAAGTTCGGATTACGGGCGGTATTCATAGTGATGGCATGGCTTTTGTCTGTGTCGAAGACGACGGACCGGGTATTCCTGAGCAAGACCGCAAACGTGTATTTGAAGCCTTTGCACGTTTAGATGATAGCCGTACACGTGCATCTGGTGGTTATGGTTTAGGACTTTCGATTGTAAGTCGTATTGCTTACTGGTTTGGTGGTGAAATTAAAGTAGATGAAAGCCCAAGCTTGGGAGGCGCACGCTTTATTATGACTTGGCCAGCACATCGCTTTAAACAACCGCCATTAAAGACCAATAAAAAAGCACCTGCATAAGGTGCTTTTTTTATTGGTTCATTTATAACTGAGTTGCATCAGGTTCCAAAATAGGTTTGCCGCTTCTCAGGCTATTGAGTGCATCTGTATTAAAGTCAATCAAGAGCGAATTATTTTTAGCATCAATTTGATATTTTTGAATAAGAGGCTGATCCCCATTCAAAGTCTCAACTCTATATGAGTCTGCAATATGTAAAATGCCTTCTAGATTTGTTGTGGTTGATGCGAAATCTTGCCTAAAAATTTCATAGACATCTCGCAAGTCAAAAATGGCATTATCTGCATCTGGGTGTTTATGAATATAGCTTTCTATATGTCGCACCAGTAATTGTGCAAACAAGTAATAGTCTGGTTTATGCGTATATTCTAGATTCATGCATTTTTCTCCTTATTATCTGTTATTAGCATACATGGCAAAACAGAAGATATTGTATAAAATTCATTACACTAGATGATGACTTGGAAATATTACAAAGAAATAAAAACTCTATTACGCCCTTGGCGCTTTGCTTGATAGAGTGCATCGTCTGCTTCTTTAAACAAACTTTCAATAGAACGGTGATAGCTTGGAGAATATAAGCTAATACCAATACTTACCTGCACAAAGATGGGTAATTTGCCATATACATAAATCGGTTGCTGACTAATTTGAATGCGTATTCTTTCCGCGAGTTCAAAGGCAGCCTCTCTGGTGGTATCCGGAATAAAAATTGCGAATTCTTCTCCACCAAAACGTCCTAGTAAGTCATGAGGGTGTAAAATATTTTGTATGGTCGTTACACAGGTCTGTAAGGCTCTATCCCCAATTAAGTGGCCATAACTATCATTCACTTTTTTAAAATGATCGACGTCCAACATAAAAAATGCAGAGGTCTTATTTTCCTTTTGTACTTTTTCTTGGAGTAGGCGGACTGACTGTAAAAATTGGCGTCGAGTTAAACTTGAGGTGAGTTCATCATGGGCAATTGCATGTTGTAACTTCTGAATTAATTCAGAATGGAGTGCGCTAATACTGGAAACGGTAAGTGGCGCAACCGTCATCATGATCAGCCCTATACGTATAGAAATGGTATTGCCTAAATAGTCTTGCGGATACAGTAATAAATAATGCCCTGAGACATGATAAATAATATATGCACTGGTAAAGGATGTAATGAGAGCAACAATAATGGGTTTATAGCGGATAGCGCACCAGATTAATGCGGCGATGGGGTAGAGGAGGGAACCTGGACCCGAGTCGTAATAACTCACTCCTATCGAAATTAAAACAGCGAATAAAGGCAAAAAATCAATCGCTTTGATATATATACGATTACCCTTAAGGTGGTTTTTTATTTTAAGGTAAGGGGGGATGTTTAAAATAATGGGCAGCAACAATAAGGCATTTTGAAGCTCTGAAGTAACCCAATAACCAAATTCGGCCCAAAAACTACCAATCATAAATTTGGTGTTAAACATAGGCACAAAAGTTGCTGCAAAAAAAGCACCAGTTATGCTGCCAATCCCGCATAGTGCAAATAAGAGTAAATAAGAATAGCCTTGATAAGCTGCTTTTATATGGCGATTAAACAATATTGCGAGTGCTAAAGTCGTTACTACATACAGGTAGTTGGATATCGTTAAAATAAGGGTGAGAAAAAGAGGTGTGCCATTAACTAAATCGGCAATCATGTAACCAGTAAAAGCACCAGCAAAACTACCTATTTGGCGTGTTTGTGGAAATCGAAGCAATAGGCCTAGAAATACCGAATTAGCAGGCCAGAAAAAAGCAAGAAAACTAAGAGGACGAGATGCAATTCCAATAAAGCAACATAGCGTAATAATGATGGTAAATAAGAGAAAAAATTTCAGGGAGGTAGAAAATGAAAATTCACGAAGTGAGTATGGCATCAGCTGCCCTTAATGATAAATACTCTTATCCAAGAGTAATAAAATATTAATGCATGATTAAACATTCATCATAATTCAGAGGGGAAGATGAATACAATAAAAAACCGATTAATATTATAAAAAAGTAAGGTGTTTAATTTGACCGATTGAGCAATTGTGCAAATAATATTAAAAATCAGAAAATGAAAAAAATCATTACAAGTGCGAAAACTATCAAATAAACCGATTATAAGCGGTGAAACCCCCTCTACAAGACATAGATGATTACTTTTGATTGGAAAATCATCCAAAAGACTAAGACGCTTCAACTAGCAAGGGAAATTAGAAATCAGGTACAATTGGCGGGATTAATTTTGTGTTTGGTGTATTTGAAGGCCAATACATACATTCTTTGTTAAATAATAGGCCTGCCAGGAGTTATCCCCGCATGAGTGCCATTACTCCATACGACTGGGCGATTATCGCCTTCGTGATCGGCGTTACATTTCTTTGCGTCTTTATGCTCACAGTTCCCTTACTCCTCGGGGGGAAATCGTGGGGACGTGCTAAGCAAGAGCAGTTTGAATCAGGTGTCGTGAGTGCTGGTGGCGCTCGCATTCGCCTGTCTGCAAAGTTCTATCTAGTTGCAATTTTCTTCGTTGTTTTCGACTTAGAGGCACTTTACCTCTATGCATGGTCTACTTCGGTGCGTGAAGTAGGATGGTTGGGTTATACCACTGTCGTAATCTTTGTCGTTGACCTATTAATTGCGCTTGTTTATGCCTTCTCTGTAGGTGCTTTAAGTTGGGCACCGGCAGATCGCCGTAAATTAGCAGGTGAGAAGATTAAAGTCGGTTCACCAACAATGAACATTGCTGAAATTACACGCTTTAACTCTATTGAAGAGCTCGTAACTGACCCTACAGGCCAGATTCCAGCCCAATCATCAGGTCGTGTTAAGTCAAAAACTACACCTGCATTGTCATCTGAAAAGGAGTAAGTCGGGATGAAATATACTCTGACCCGCGCGAATCCGGATGCTGATCAATATCCATTGCAAGATCGTCAAATTGTGACAGATCCACTTGAAGAGGAAGTGAATAAAAACGTATTCATGACTCGTTTAGAGGATGTCTTGCATACAGCAGTAAACTGGGGACGTAAAAACTCTTTGTGGCCATTTAACTTTGGTACATCATGTTGTTACGTTGAATATGCAACGACCTTAACAGGCGTGCATGACTTGTCCCGTTTCGGTGCAGAGGTTATTCGTGCTTCACCTCGTCAGGCTGACTTGATGATTGTTGCAGGTACCTGCTTTGTAAAAATGGCTCCGGTTATCCAACGTTTGTATGAACAAATGTTAGAACCTAAATGGGTTATTTCAATGGGTGCTTGTGCAAACTCTGGAGGTATGTACGACATCTATTCAGTAGTACAAGGTGTAGACAAAATTATTCCTGTTGACGTGTACGTCCCAGGTTGTCCGCCTCGTCCTGAAGCATTAATCCAAGCATTAATGCTTTTACAAGACCAGATTCAATTAGAGCGACGCCCGCTTTCTGCCGTGATTGGTGATGATCTTCAGCCAGTGTATAAGCCAAAGATGATGCCAGAACGTGATCGTAAGAATGCGCAGCGTATTGCCGTTAAAAACTTACGCTCTATGGATGAGATTAAATAATTTTTTGACGGTGTTTTGACATATCTAACCGATATGTTCATCGAGAAAATTGACAGAATTTGTATTAAATAGGAAGCCAAGCCAATGGCTGAAACTGACATTGCTATGCCAGAATCAACACCAGTTGATTCACGCCCAGCATTTGCAATCGTAGAAGAGCTCAAAACCAAATTTGGTGAGAACTTTTATGTGCAGGCGACTTTTGAAGAGTTTCCAACAGTCTGGGTTGAGCGCGCACGCGTGCAAGAAGTCCTCATGTTCCTGCGTAAAGTGGAACGTCCTTATGTAATGCTGTTTGACTTATCAGCGATGGATGAGCGTTTACGCCAACATCGTGATGGTTTGCCAGCATCTGACTTCACTGTGTTCTATCATTTATTATCGCTTGAGCGTAATAGTGACATTCGTATCAAGGTTGCCTTGAACGAAAACGATCTTAACCTCCCGACAGCGACAAATATCTGGCCAAATGCCAACTGGTATGAACGTGAAGCTTACGATATGTTCGGTATCAATTTCGAAGGGCATCCAATGCTTCGTCGTATCTTGTTACCAACTTATTGGGAAGGTCACCCGCTTCGTAAAGAATATTCAGCACGTGCGACAGAATATACGCCGTACATGCAAGACAAAGCGAAGCAAGATTTCGAACAGGAACACTTACGCTTTGTACCAGAAGACTGGGGTCTTAAGCGTGGTAACGCTGACGAAGACTTCATGTTCTTGAACTTGGGTCCTAACCATCCATCTGCGCACGGTGCATTCCGTATTGTATTGCAGTTAGACGGTGAAGAAGTGAAGGACTGTGTTCCTGATATCGGTTATCACCACCGCGGTGTGGAAAAGATGGCTGAGCGTCAAACATGGCACTCTTTCATTCCTTATACTGACCGTGTTGACTACTTGGGTGGTTGTGCGCAAAACATGCCATATGTCATGGCTGTTGAGCAGCTTGCTGGAATTAAAGTTCCTGAGCGTGCACAAGTGATTCGTGTTATGTTGAACGAATTGTTCCGTATTAATAACCACTTACTTTACTGTGGTACGGCAATTCAGGATGCCGGTGGTATGACACCAGTATTCTATATGTTCGCAGACCGTCAAAAAGTATACGACATCGTTGAAGCAATTACGGGTTACCGTATGCACCCAGCATGGTTCCGTATTGGTGGTACAGCACACGACCTTCCAAACAACTGGCAAAAACTTGTTAAAGAGTTGCTAGATTGGATGCCAAAACGTTTGAACGAATACTACACAGCTGCATTCAAAAACTCTGTGTTTATTGGTCGTACACGTAATGTTGCTCAATACGATGCCAAATCTGCGCTTGCATGGGGTGTAACCGGTACTGGTTTACGTGCAACAGGTATTGATTTCGACGTTCGTAAATATCGTCCATACAGTGGCTATGAAAACTTCGACTTCGAAGTTCCGGTTGAGTATGAAGGCGATGCGTACGCTCGTGTACTTGTTCACTTCCGTGAAATTGAACAATCACTCAAAATTATCAAACAGTGTTTGGATAACATGCCTTCTGGTCCATATAAAGCGGATCACCCATTGGCTGTTCCACCACCAAAAGATAAGACGTTACAAGATATTGAAACTTTGATTACGCACTTCTTGAGCGTGTCATGGGGTCCTGTCATGCCTGCTGGTGAAGCGTCATTCATGACTGAAGTTGTGAAAGGTGCAAGTACTTATTACTTGACTTCGGATAAGGCAACGATGAGTTATCGTACTCGTATCCGTACACCGACGTTTACTCACTTACAGCAAATTCCTTCAGTGATTAACGGCAGTTTAGTATCTGACTTAATCATTTATCTGGCGACCATTGACGTGGTTATGGCTGACGTGGATCGCTAAGAGGTAACGCAAAATGATGATTCTGACTGATAAAAAACCACGTGTGAATGTTGAAGGGATTTTGACTGCTGAAGAAATCCACGAAATTGAACATCACATTGGTCACTATCCATACCCACGTGCAGCTTCTTTAGATGCATTAAAGTGCGTACAGCGCCGTAATGGCTGGGTAGATGATGCTCAAATGAACGCCATCGCACAATTATTGACGATTAGTGTTGCAGATTTGGAAGGTGTAGCAACGTTCTACAACCGTATCTATCGCCAACCTGTAGGTCGCCACGTAATTTTGCTTTGTGACTCAATTGCTTGCTTCTTGATGGGTGCTGAAACACTTGCTGAAGCATTCCAACGCGAATTAGGTATTCAGTTTGGTCAAACGACACAAGATGGTCGTTTTACGCTGCTTCCAATTTGCTGTCTAGGCAACTGTGACAAAGGCCCAACGTTAATGATTGATGAAGATACTCACGGTTTAGTAGAAGTGACATCAATCAAACAGTTATTGGAGAAGTATGTATGAATACTGAACCAAAACCAATTTATGGCGACGGTAATCCGGAAACTCATCCACTGACTTGGCGTTTAAGCAAACAAGAATCGGTACGTAGTGCTGACGATTACGAAGCACTTGAAGGTTATGCCGGCTTTAAAAAAGCATTAGGTATGAAACCTGCTGAAGTGCTTGAAGTCATTAAAGCTGCAACTGTAAAAGGTCGTGGTGGTGCAGGCTTCCCTGCAGGGATCAAATGGTCTCTTATGGCGCCAAATGATGGCGGTCCACGTTACTTGATCTGTAACGCCGATGAGATGGAACCAGGTACCTTTAAAGACCGTTTGTTGATGGAAAAACTTCCTCACCAATTGATCGAAGGTATGTTGATTGCAGGTTATACCCTAGAAGCAACTCAGGGTTATATCTTTATTCGTGGTGAATATATCGAGGCTGCACAATACCTAAATGAAGCGCTTGAGCAAATCCGCGCTAAAGGTTACTTAGGTGACAATATTTTAGGTTCTGGCTGGAACTTCGAGTTACACGTGCACACTGGTGCAGGTCGTTATATTTGTGGTGAAGAAACTGCATTGATTAACTCACTTGAAGGTCGCCGTGCTAACCCACGTACTAAACCACCATTCCCGCAAGTTGCTGGTGCATGGGGTCGCCCAACGATTGTGAACAACGTTGAGACTTATAACAACTTGCCAGCAATCATGCTTCGTGGTCCAGAATGGTATATCGGTTTATCAGCAGGTAAATCAAAAGATCCGGGCACAAAGATTTATGGTGCGTCAGGTAAAGTAAAATTCCCTGGTCTTTGGGAACTACCATTTGGTACGACTGCACGTGAAGTAATCGAAGAACATGCTGGTGGTATGCGTGATGGCTTGAAGCTTAAAGCATGGTTACCAGGCGGTGCGTCTACTGACTTTTTACCGGCAGACACCATTGATTTACCAATGGATGCTGAAACCATTATGAAAGCAGGTTCTCGTTTAGGAACATGTTTATTAATGGTGGTAGACGAGACCCAATGTATGGTGTCGTTGACCCGTAATCTGGAAGAATTCTTTGCGCGTGAATCATGTGGCTGGTGTACACCTTGCCGTGATGGTTTGCCATGGGCTGTTAAAGCGCTTAAAGCACTTGAGACAGGTGAAGGTAAGAAAGAAGATATCGACCACTTACAAGAACTTACTCGTAAATTGTGGATTGGTAAAACTTTCTGTGCCCACGCACCAGGTGCGATGGAGCCGCTTATGGGCGCACTCAAACATTTCCGTAGCGAGTTTGAAGCGAAAGTGACTGATCGTCCTGTCGTGCAAACTAGCAACGTAGAACAAGCTTAAGGGATTCGACTATGGCTACAATTCATGTCGATGGAAAATCGTACGAAGTCAATGGATCAGAAAACTTGCTACAAGCATGTTTATCCCTTGGCATTGATATTCCGTATTTTTGTTGGCACCCATCCTTAGGTTCTGTTGGTTCATGTCGTCAATGTGCCGTAACTCAGTATGCAAATCCTGAAGATACGCGCGGACGTCTTGTGATGTCATGTATGACACCAGCATCTGACAATACCTATATTTCGATTGAAGACAAAGAAGCAGTAGATTTCCGTGAATCTATTGTTGAGTTCTTAATGACCAATCACCCACACGACTGTCCAGTGTGTGAAGAGGGTGGTCACTGTCATTTACAAGATATGACTGTAATGACAGGTCACGACCGTCGTCGCTATCGTTTTACTAAGCGTACACATTACAACCAAGAACTAGGCTCATTCATTGCACATGAAATGAACCGTTGTATTGCTTGTTATCGTTGTGTTCGTTACTACAAAGATTATGCAGGCGGTACAGACTTTGGTGTATATGCCAATGCATCACGTGTTTACTTTGGTCGTCCAGAATCAGGTACTTTAGAGTCTGAATTCTCTGGTAACTTGACTGAAGTATGTCCAACTGGTGTATTTACCGATAAGACTCATTCAGAGCGCTATAACCGTAAATGGGATATGCAATATGCACCAAGCGTGTGTCATGGCTGTTCTTCAGGTTGTAACATCTCTCCGGGTGAGCGTTATGGCGAAATCCGTCGTGTAGAAAACCGTTTCAATGGTTCGGTTAACCAATACTTCCTTTGTGACAAAGGCCGTTTTGGCACAGGTTATGTAAACCGTGCAGATCGTCCACGTCAACCTCAGTTCCGTAATGGCGAAACAGTAGCTACTGTTTCTGTTGACCAAGCGTTGGACCAAACAATTGCGAAACTTGAAGGTAAAAAAGTTCTAGGTATCGGTTCGCCACGTGCAAGCTTAGAATCAAATTACGCATTGCGTGAACTAGTGGGCCAAGCAAACTACTCAACAGGTGTTGCACAAAAAGAGCAAAGTCTCGTTGAACTTGCTGCTTCAATCATGCAAACAGAGGGTATTTACAACCCGAACATGCGTGAAATTGAAAGCTACGATGCAGTATTAATTTTGGGTGAAGATTTAACTCAAACTGCTCCACGTATGGCATTGTCAGTTCGTCAAGCTGCAAAAAATAAAGCTCGCGAAATGGCTGCAAAAACACGTACACCGGACTGGTTGGCTGAGCCTGTACAACGTATTGGTCAGGAAGCGAAATCCCCGATCTATATCTTGGCTGCAACTCAAACTCGCCTTGCGGATGTTGCGACTGGTGAAGTTGTTGCATCACCAAATGATATTGCACGTTTAGGTTTTGCAGTTGCTGCGGCAGTTAAAGGCGAAACAGTTAATGGTTTAGATGACGATGCAAAAGCATTTGCTCAAACTATTGCCGACACTTTAAAAGCAGCAAATAAACCGTTAATTATTGCGGGTACGAGCTTGCAAGATGCTTCAATTATGGAAGCAGCAGCAGAGTTAACGCAAAACCTTGGCTCAAAAGCTGGTTTAAGCCTTGTTGTTCCTGAAGTGAACTCTATGGGCTTGGCATTATTTGGTGGCTTAAGCCTTGAACAAGCATTTGCTCAAGACTACGACACACTTGTTATTGTTGAAAATGACTTATTCCGTCGTTTACCGGCCGCTCAAGTTAAAGCAGCACTTGATAAAGCTGAAACAGTAATCGTGCTTGACCATAGTGAAACTGAAACTGTGAAACAGGCTGATATTGTACTTTCAGCAGCAAGCTTTGCTGAAGGTGATGGTACTGTCGTAAGCCAAGAAGGTCGTGCACAACGCTTCTACCAAGTTTACGATCCAAGCTACTACAAACCTGAATACGCGATTAAAGAATCTTGGCGTTGGTTGCATGCCATTGAAACTGGCCTTAAAGGCAAGCCAATTGATTGGACAGTACTTGACGACGTAATCGAAACAATCGTGAAGAACGTTCCAGTACTTGAAGCAATTCAAGATGTTGCGCCAGACGCTGGCTACCGTGTACATGGTTTGAAAATTGCTCGTGAACCACGTCGTTATTCTGGTCGTACAGCAATGCGTGCGCCTTTATCGGTTCATGAACCTAAACAACCGACAGATCCAGACTCAGCATTAACATTCTCTATGGAAGGTTATGTAGGTCCGCAAAAAGCTTCTTCGCTTGTACCATTTGCGTGGGCACCAGGTTGGAACTCTCCACAATCTTGGAACAAATACCAAGATGAAGTGGGTGGTCACTTAAAAGGTGGTGATTCAGGCGTTCGTTTATTCGACCGTTTAGCAAAACGTCCAGCACGTAGCTATGTCGCTCCAACAGCTGTAGTTGCAAATCCTGAAAGCTTCCGTCTTGTACCAATGCACCATATCTTTGGTTCTGGTGAATTCACAATTAAAACACCTGCAATGGAAACTCGTATTCCTGAAGCTGTATTTGCTGTGGGCGAACAAGACGCAACACGTTTGAATCTACAAGAAGGCCAACGTATTACAGTAAAAGCAGGCGAAACAACTGTGAGCTTACCTGTACAAGTAATCGAATATTTACCTACAGGTTATATTGGTTACCCAGTTGGTTTAGCTCCGACAGTATCTTTAGCTGAACCTGTTTCAGTGGCATTAGGAGTGTAATTCATGAATCAAGAAATTATACGTCAAACGCCACTTTGGGCTGAGAACTGGCCAATTGCTTACGCTGTTGTTCAAGCAGTTGTGATTTTGCTTGTTGTTGTTCTTGTTGCAGCGTTGATGTCTTTCATTGAGCGTCGTTTGCTTGCTTGGTGGCAAGACCGTTATGGTCCAAACCGTGTTGGTCCTGGTGGTATGTTCCAGATCGTTGCCGACATGCTTAAGATCATGTTCAAAGAAGACTGGACACCAAAATTTGCTGATAAATTAACTTTCCGTTTAGCTCCGGCAGTTGCGATGGCAACTGCGGTGCTTTCGTTCATGGTTATTCCTGTAAGCCCTGCATTGGGTGTTGCGGACATGAGCATCGGTTTGTTGTTCTTTATGGCAATGGCTGGTATTGCGGTTTATGCAGTGTTATTCGGTGGTTGGTCATCAAATAACAAATATTCATTACTCGGTGGTTTGCGTTCAGCTGCTCAAACAATTTCTTATGAAGTGTTCTTGGGTATCTCGCTAATGGGTGTGGTTGCAATCGCTGGTTCATTTAACCTTCGTGAAATTGTTGAAGCTCAACGTGATGTTTGGTTCATCATTCCACAGTTCTTAGGTTTCTTGATTTTCGTTGTTGCAGGTGTTGCGGTAACTCACCGTCACCCATTTGACCAACCTGAAGCAGAACAAGAATTGGCCGAAGGTTACCATGTTGAATATGGCGGTATGAAATGGGGTATGTTCTTCGTTGCTGAATATGTAAACGTTGTACTTATCTCTGCATTGATCGTGACTTTATTCTTTGGTGGCTGGTTAGCTCCATTTAATTTAGAAATTCCATTTGTTCCACCAGTGTTCTGGTTTGTGATTAAAACAGCATTCTTCGTAATGATGTTTGTATTGGCACGTGGTTCTTTAATGCGTCCACGTTACGACCAAGTCATGAACTTCGGTTGGAAAATTTGTTTGCCGCTGGCGTTGGTTAACCTATTGGTAACTGGTGCTGTGATTCTGATGAATCAGGCCTAAGACAGCAGGGAGTACAAAATGTATAAAATTCTAGCTGGAGTTGGGTCAATCGTTCGGACGTTATTCATGGTATTTACCCATGGTTTCCGTAAACGTGACACAATTCTTTATCCAGAAGTACCAGCAGAGGAAATTGTACCACCTCGCTATCGTGGTCGTATTATCTTGACACGTGACCCGGATGGGGAAGAGCGTTGTGTGGCATGTAACCTTTGTGCGGTTGCATGTCCGGTTGGCTGTATTTCACTGCAAAAAGCTGAAAAAGAAGATGGACGTTGGTATCCGGAATTTTTCCGTATCAACTTCTCTCGTTGTATCTTCTGCGGTATGTGTGAAGAAGCATGTCCAACTACAGCGATTCAGCTAACTCCAGATTTCGAGTTGGGCGAATACGTACGTCAAGACCTCGTATATGAGAAAGAAAACTTGCTCATTTCAGGTCCAGGTAAATACCCAGACTATAACTTCTACCGTGTAACTGGTATGGCAATTAACGGTAAAGAGAAAGGTCAAGCACAAAAAGAAAGTGCACCAATCGATGTACGGAGTCTATTACCATGATGTGGCCGTTTTATTTGATGGCGCTCGTGGCCATCGTTTCTACGGTTCGTGTAGTGACTAACACGAACCCTGTACATGCATTGCTTAGTCTGATTGTTTCATTGCTTGCTGTTGCTGGTATTTTCATGATCGTAGGTGCGCCGTTTGCCGGCGCCCTCGAAATCATTGTTTATGCTGGTGCGATTATGGTCTTGTTCGTATTCGTTGTGATGATGCTTAACTTAGGGCAACACACAGTTGAACAAGAACGTAAATGGCTTTCTTCAGATGCTTGGGCATATCCAGCACTCATGAGCTTTTTACTTGGCTTACTTTTAGTTTGGATGCTCGGTGGTGAATATACAACCATCTCTGCACCACTTGGAGCACAAGTAATTGGACCAAAAGTTGTTGGTCAAGCGCTCTTTACACACTATTTATTGTTGGTTGAAGTTGCCGCGATGTTATTGCTAGCAGCCCTTGTTGCAGCATACCACTTAGGTAAACGTGAACCAGGTGCAGAAGAGGAAAAAGAATAATGGGCCAGATCCCTTTAGAACATGGTTTGATTGTTGCAACCATTCTTTTTGCACTCGGTTTTTACGGTGTAATGGTGCGACGCAACCTTTTATTTATGTTAATGAGCCTTGAGATCATGATGAATGCTGCAGCGTTAGCATTCGTTCTTGCGGGTAGCGTATGGGCACAACCAGATGGACAAGTCATGTTTATTCTGATTTTAACCCTTGCTGCTGCAGAGGCGTGTATCGGTCTTGCGATTGTCCTTCAGTTCTATCATCGCTTCCATCATTTGGATGTGGATGCTGCTAGTGAGATGCGCGGATGAGTTATTTATATCTAACAGTATTATTTCCGCTAATCGGTTTTATTTTATTGGCGGCTGGGCGTGATAAGCTCTCTGAAAATGTTGCAGCAATTATTGGTGTAGGTTCTGTAGGTTTATCTGCATTATTTGCATTGATTGCTGGTATGGCATTTACCAGTAGCGGCCAGCAAGTTTTTGTTCAAAATCTTTGGACATGGTTCAATGTTGGTGGTTTCGCGCCTGGCATTAGCTTACATTTAGATGGCTTATCTTTACTCATGATGGGCATGATCACGGGTGTTGGTTTCCTAATCCACATCTTTGCATCATGGTACATGCGTGGTGAAGAAGGGTATGCGCGCTTCTTCTCTTACTTCAACCTGTTCGTTGCAAGCATGCTTTTGCTTGTGTTGGGTGACAACTTAGCGTTGTTATTCTTAGGTTGGGAAGGCGTAGGTCTATGCTCTTACTTGCTGATTGGTTTCTATTATGCAAATCCAGCAAATGGTTGGGCAGCGATCAAAGCATTTACAGTTACCCGTGTAGGTGACGTATTCTTACTTATCGCTTTATTCTTGCTTTACCAACAATTTGGTACGCTTAATACTCAGTATATCGTTGAACATGCAGCAGAAGTAATGACGAAGAGTTCGTCACTTACTATCTGGACTGCATTAATGTTGTTCTTGGGTGCTGCTGGTAAATCTGCACAAATTCCATTGCAAACATGGTTAGCAGATGCGATGGCAGGTCCTACACCTGTTTCTGCATTAATCCACGCAGCAACAATGGTAACAGCTGGTGTGTACTTGTGCTGCCGTCTATTCAGCGTATTTGAACTTGCACCTGAAGTGATGCAATTCATTTCGGTAACAGGGGCTGTAACTTTATTAGTTGCAGGCTTTGCTGCTCTCGTACAAACAGACATCAAACGTATTTTAGCTTACTCAACTATGAGTCAGCTTGGTTATATGTTTATGGCTGTAGGTGCTGAAGCGTATCAAGCTGGCTTGTTCCACATGTTGGCTCACGCATTCTTCAAAGCATTATTATTCTTGTCTTCTGGTGCAGTTATTCTTGCTTACCATCACGAACAAAATATTTTCAAAATGGGTGGTTTGTTCTACAAAAACAAATTCCTATTTGCATGTTTTGCGATTGGTGGCGGTGCATTAGCGGCTATCCCATTCTTAACTATCGGCTTCTTCTCTAAAGACGCGATTCTCGGTGAGGTTTGGGTACAAGGTCAATCGATTGCTTTATATAACAGCTTATATTGGGCTGGTGTAGCAGGTGCATTCCTGACTTCAATCTATACCTTCCGTTTAATCTGGGTTGTATTCTTCGGTAAAGAAAATACACATTACCATGAGATTAAAGGTGCTACTTACTGGGCTCCATTAGGTATTTTAGCTGTATTGTCTACTTTTGTTGGTGCTGCATTAAAAGCTCCGGTGGCAAATATTTTGAATACGGCAAAAATTCCTGAATTCCATGTTGCTGAACAATTTGTTGAAGGCATGCATGGGGCAGAGCATTTAGCAGTAGGTATCGCGCTTGTTGGTTTAGCTGTTGGTATTGGTCTATTTGCATTTGCTTACGGTGCAGTAAAATCGTTTGCAAAAACAAGTCTTGGTGCTGGCTTAGCTCATATTTGTCGTACTGCATTTGGTTTCGATGCGTTGTATGACATCGTTTTTGTTAAACCTTATTTATTCTTCGCCAAACTATTTGGTCGTGATCCGATTGACAGCTTATGGCTTGTTCTTCCTGCGCTTGTTAAAGGCGGAAACAGTTTCACAAGCTCACGTCAAACAGGTTCATTGCGTGAATACGCATCAAGTATGTCACTCGGTGTAGTGGTGTTATTGATGATCTTGATCGTTATTCAGGTAGTGGGGAAATAAAATGGAAAACAATTTAATTTTACCCGCGCTGATCCTTGTTCCGTTCATTGCAGGTTTTACTTGTTGGTTAGTCGATAAACTCGACAAAACTTTGCCACGCTGGATCGCCTTAATTGGTATGCTCATTACGTTGGGCTTAGGTCTTGCACTTTGGCAAAGTGGTACTTATAGCTACGAGTTAGGCTCAAAAGTCCCAACTTGGACAGCTGAGTTTTATTTACCGTGGATTCAATCTCTCGGTATTGGCATTCACCTAGCAGTGGATGGCTTGTCTTTACTCATGGTGTTATTAACAGCTTTACTTGGTGTACTTGCTGTTGGTTGTTCATGGGGGGAGATCCAAAAGAATGTTGGTTTCTTCCACTTAAACTTGTTATGGAGTTTAGGGGGCGTTATCGGCGTGTTCTTGGCAATTGATTTGTTCCTATTCTTCTTCTTCTGGGAGATGATGCTTGTACCAATCTACTTCTTGATTGCGTTATGGGGTCATAAGGGTTCAAACGGTCGTTCACGTGTTTACGCTGCAACCAAGTTCTTCTTATATACGCAAATCGCTGGTTTAGTAATGTTAATCGGTATCCTTGGCCTTGTGGTTTATGGTTACATGATGACTGGTATGATCGGTTTTGATTACAACTATTTATTAGCTGTAGCGAATCGTTTACCTGCTGGCTTCGCGTATGGTTTCATGATCTGCTTCTTTATTGGTTTTGCAGTGAAGTTACCAGTTTTCCCATTGCATGGCTGGTTACCGGATGCCCATGCTCAAGCACCTACAGCGGGTTCTGTAGACTTGGCTGGTATCTTGATTAAAACAGCAGCGTACGGTTTGCTTCGTTTTGTAATTCCATTCTTCCCGGCAGCTTCTGCACAGTTTGCAGATATTGCAATTATTTTCGGTTTGATTGGTATTTTCTACGGCGCGTGGTGTGCTTACCAGCAAACTGATATGAAACGTTTACTTGCGTATACGTCGATTTCACATATGGGCTTCGTTTTACTTGCTATTTATGCAGGTAATATTTTGACCTTCCAAGGTCTAATGATCATGATGTTGGCACATGGTTTGTCATCAGCTGCATTGTTCATTATGTCTGGTCAAATCTACGAGCGCTTACATACACGTGATTTACGTTTGATGGGTGGTCTTCGTGGTCAGCTCCAGTATTTACCGTTCTTCTTAATGTTCTTCGTCGCAGCTCTTGTTGGTGTGCCAGGTTTAGGTAACTTTATTGGTGAATTCCTGATTTTGATGGGTTCATTTAATAAATATCCTGTATTCACGATCATTGCTTCTATCAGCCTTGTATTTGCAGGTTTGTATGGTTTGATCTTGATTCACCGTGCTTTGTTTGGTGAACCAAACTCTGAACAAAAGCAACACTACACTAGTCCATTAAAAGACTTATCTGCTCGTGAAGTTAGTATTTTGATGATTTGTGCGATTGGTCTCGTTTGGCTTGGTATCTATCCACAAACATTCTTGGATGTATCTCATTCAAGCATGCAGTGGTTGGTCAATAGTTATGTACCAGTACAAGAAGTCGTTGAAACTGTTCAGCAAACAGCTACTCAACTTGACCATGTGGAGATCCAATAATCATGAACTTCACAGTATCATTTTCTACGCTTATGCCTTTAGCACCGGTGATGATTGTTGCTTTGACAGCAGTCGTCGTCATGCTGTTAATTTCAATTAAGCGTAACCATAATTTAATCGCAACAACCTCTGTTGTCGGTTTAAACCTTGCTGCACTTTATATCTTGTTAGAATTATTTGGCGGCAAATTTGTGCCGGCAAATGTGATGGGCATGTTTATGGTTGATCCATTTACCATGTTCTATCAATTCATGATTTTAGTTGCATCATTGGCTTGCTGTACTTTGTCTCATGCATATATTGAGACTTATAAAGACAACCGCGAAGAACTCTATCTTCTGTTACTTGCTTCTGTAGCAGGGGCAATGTTGATGGTTGCAAGTTCACACTATGCATCATTCTTCATTAGCCTTGAGTTAATGTCGATTCCTGTATACGGTTTACTTGCTTATACATATCAACGTAGTCAGTCGCTTGAAGCAGGGATTAAGTACCTTGTACTTTCTGCGACAGCTTCTGCAATGTTGTTGATGGGTATGGCGTATATCTACGCTTACACTGGTTCGCTTTCATTCTATGATTCTGTACAAGCTTTATTTGGCGCAATCAAACAGCCAATGGTGTTATTAGGTTTAGCACTTATTATTTTCGCTGTTGCATTCAAATTGTCGCTTGCACCGTTCCATAAATGGACACCAGATGTATATGCAGGTGCACCGGCTCCAATGGCAACGTTCTTGGCGACTGCTGCTAAAGTTGCAACAATTGGTTTGTTCGTACGTTATTTGCTTGCTTCTGGCGCAATCATGGTGAACTCGCTAGTGACTGTTTTGACAATCATTGCCGTATTGTCAATTTTAGTCGGTAACTTGCTCGCTGTTCGTCAGGTCAACTTAAAGCGTATTTTGGGTTATTCATCTATTGCTCACTTTGGTTATTTGTTAATTGCTTTAATCAGCATGACATATGCAAGCTTGGGCAGCGTAACTGTGTATGTGGTGACTTATGTATTAACGACTATTGGTGCTTTTGGTGCAGTAGCGTTAATGTCTAGCCCATATAACAACGTAGATGAAGCGCAAAGCCTTGCAGACTACCGTGGTTTGTTCTGGCGCCGTCCAGTACTTACAGCAACATTAACAGTCATGATGTTATCTTTGGCTGGTATTCCATTAACAGCAGGCTTCATTGGTAAGTTCTTGGTTGTTATGGCTGCTGTAACAACTCAACACTGGTTCTTAGCTGCAATGATTATTGTGGGTAGTGGTATTGGTTTGTATTACTACTTACGTGTGATGGTTGTTATGTATATGACTCCACCTGAAACTCCTCGTATTGATGCTGATGCACATTGGGGACAAAAAGTGGGTGGTTTAATGGTATTGGCTGCTGCTGCATTAGTTATTATTTTGGGTGTTTATCCAGATCCAATGATTAATTTGGCATTAAAAGCAGAAATTTTATCTCCATTACATTTCATGCTTTCTCAGCAACAATAATTCTTGTGTACAAAAAAGCCTCCAAATATGGAGGCTTTTTTTTATTGATAGTTAAAAAAAGATTATAATAAATACGTTTTTATATTTTTAGGTAACATCTGTGGCCATTCAAGAAATTCGTCACCCACTTATTCGTCATAAATTAGGTTTATTACGTCGTGCTGACATCAGTACTAAGAATTTCCGTGAGCTTGCTCAGGAAGTGACTATGTTATTGACATATGAAGCGACGAAAGACTTACCAGTTGTGGATTGTGAGATTGAAGGTTGGGCTGGCAATGTTACTACTCAGCGTATCGCGGGTAAAAAAATAACGATTGTACCGATTTTGCGTGCAGGTATCGGTATGCTTGATGGTGTGCTTAACCTAATTCCAAGTGCAAAAGTAAGTGTGTTAGGGCTTGAGCGTGATGAAGCAACTCTAGAAGTACGTACTTACTATAAAAAGTTAGTTCCTGATGTCGCTAACCGTATTGCCATGATCATTGATCCAATGTTGGCAACAGGTAATTCTTTAGTTGCTGCTATTGATGTATTAAAGGCAAGTGGATGTAAAGATATCCGTGTTATGGTGTTAGTTGCAGCACCTGAAGGAATCGCGAAAGTAGAGGCAGCACATCCTGATATTCAGCTTTATACTGCATCTATTGACAATGGCTTAAATGAACATGGTTATATTGTTCCAGGTTTAGGCGATGCTGGTGACAAGATTTTTGGTAGTGTTCAAAAAGACTAATTTTTGAAATAACGATAAAAAGAGACTTCATTAAGCCGTATAACTTTTAAGAGCGGAAATGAAAGTCTCTTTTTATTTACTACAGTAATTGCATTGGGAAAGTAGGGTGAAAAATCATGAAGCAAGAGTTTTATACTGGAAGGGTAAAACAATATAACGCCGATAAAGGGTTTGGTTTTATTTCGACGACTGAAGGAGATATTTTCTTTCATATTTCTGATTTTCCTGCATCCGAAGGTGAACCGAAAAGAAATGAAAAAGTGAGATTTCTTGCTGCAGATAATCGAGGAAAATTTAAAGCAATTAAAATTGAGCGTATCGATCCTAATCCTGCAAAGACTAAGAAAACTAAAATTGCTGATCACAATAAAGCGATCACAAGTGAGTTATTGTCTAATTTCCGACGCTAATAAATATGAAGATCAAGCTTTAAGCCTGATCTTCATCGCAAAATTTTAAAAATGCTTTAAGGCCCGGACCTTGATATTTTTGTCGGTGCACTAGCATATAAAGAGGGCGGGTAAGTTGCCAAAATGGAGTATCTAAAATAACAAGTTGACCTTTTTCACTTAAAGGTTCAATCGCTAACTTTGAAATACAAGACATTCCTAAACCGCCAGCCACTATTTTTAAGATCGCTTCGTTATGTCCAAGCGTCAAACGAATGTTTGCATCTGGTAAATCTTGCAAAATTGCATTATCAAAGACTTCACGAGTACCTGAACCTTCTTCACGTAAAATCCATTCTACGTCATGAAAATCTTGAGGGGTAAGTGGGCGATTTAAACGTGTTAACGGGTGGTCAGGTGAGCAGCACACTGCTAGCTCATCGTCACGCCAGTGAATACATTGGAGTTGAGGTAAGTGACAAGACCCTTCAATTAAAGCTAAATCAAGCTGAAACTGATTTACAGCTTCAATCATTTGGCGTGTGTTACCAACTTGAAGTTGTAAATGTGCTTGTGGATGACGTTGTAAGAAGTTAGCCATTAAATCTGGCATGAGGTAATCACTGATGGTTAAAGTAGCCCCGATACGAAGGTCAATACTCTGTAACTCACCCTTGGCTGCTTGTTCAAAGGCTTCACAGCGGCCTAAAATTTCTAATGCTTGGGGAAGCAGAAAACGTCCAAGATCATTTAGCTGCAAGCGCTTACCTAAACGATCAAATAAAGGAGCACCTAAGCCGTCTTCTAAATCGGCTAAAGCCATACTTGCTGCACTTTGCGTCAGTCTGACCGCATCACTGGCTTTAGTAACGGTTCCTTCTTGGGCGACTGCTACAAAAACAGCCAACTGGCGTAATGTCATCCGCATGTTTAAAAAGCCTTAACGTTTAAAAGTATTCATTATTTCGGCTGTCATGCTAACATGAGCGCACTATTTCATGCCACGTTGAAATCATGTCAATTGAAAAATTTAGCGTAGAAAAAGTTTTATCTGTTCATCGTTGGACCCCAACACTTTTCAGTTTTACCATGACGCGTCCTTCGCATTTTAAATTTACGGCAGGGCAATTTGCGCGTATTGGTTTAAAGGTAGGAGATGAGCTGGTTGTCCGTGCGTATTCGGTGGTGTCTTCTCCGTTTGATGAAACGCTAGAGTTCTTCTCAATTGTAGTACCAGACGGTGCCTTCACCTCGAATCTCCAACATTTGAAAGTCGATGATGAGCTATATTTGGAAAAAATTCCATATGGTTACCTGACGTTGGCACGCTATCAACAGCCTTTACCGCATGATTTGTGGTTACTGGCAACAGGTACAGGCTTGGCTCCATTTTTGTCGATGCTACAAGACTTTGAAACTTGGTCTAATTACCAGAAAATTAACTTGGTCTACAGTGTTCGTACTGCGGCTGAGCTGGCTTATGTTGACCGTATTCAAGAGATTGCTGAAACTTTTGGGGAAGGGCATTTAGGTTTTAAATTTATTCCTATTATTACCCGAGATCCATCTGCACCGTTACATGAACGCTTGCCCGTGTTAATCGAAAATGGTGAGCTAGAAAAAGTAGCAGGCTTAGAACTCAGCCCAGCATCAAGTCATGTCATGCTTTGTGGAAACCCACAAATGGTTGATGATACGAAAGAGGCTCTAAAACGCCGTGGTCTTACAATGAATCGTCGCGGTGAAGGAAATATTGCGGTAGAAAATTACTGGTAAAACAGGAAGTAAAATATTTTAAGAAAATTTTTTATGGATATGTTTATTAATGGACAAACATATCCATAAACTCACGGATCTCTGTAATCGCACTGTCGACATCTGTTGAAAGCCATGTTGGTTCAAATAATCCCGCATAGTGTTCAAGGCGGTCTTGAGGAACAACTAGGCGAACAGGACAATCTTCTTCGAGTAAACGCCACGGTAAAATTGGAACTTCATTGTCCAGAAATACATTGATATTACGAATATCAACAATCATCGCATTAATGCATTCAGGAAATGGCATGACCGAGAACTCTTCGGTGCGGCGACGGAAATATTCAAGATCACCCCATTTGAGTTCATAACTTGGTTTATTAAATTCAATAATACCAATGAGATGGTCATCTCTTGTCTGATGCAAATAACATTGATGTGTGACGTCAGTGTCGAGATCAAGAGTTACGCTTTGCTGACGATACATCATAAAATTGAGTAGCTTTAAAACAAGGGGGCTTATTATAGCCTATTTTATAAAAAGTAAGGGCTAAAACATATTGTATTACAAATCGGACTTTAGCGAAGATTCTGAATATCGAGAAGTTAGATTCTAAAACGTTATAATTAAAGTGGCTAAATTTTATACTAAATTAATATTTTTAAAAGTAGAGTTTTGCAACCGTAGACACCTTCTCATAATGCTTTTTCACACAATGCAACAAATCAAATTGTTATGATGAATATAAAGTTAATGATAATAGAAGAGGGGAAAGAAGATGCATGATTTTTCAAAACCGCCTCATGTGACGAGTCCGGAAGAGACTGCAAAAAAAAGAAGATTGCCAGTTTATATTTTAATTATTGTTGGGCTTTTTCTTCTCGCACTTGTGGTTTATATGGTTGCTGATCACAGCAAAACGCCAAAAGAGGAAGCCGCTTTTCAACATGAGACCATACCACAAGTCATTAGTGGTACTTCTGATTTGAAGACCTATGAAGGGTAATAAGCTAACCAGTATATCGTGATAAAAAGCCTTTAGGATGTGACCTGAAGGCTTTTTTTGCAATCTTTTGCATCAATTTGTTGTATTTATGCAGAAGGTTGTTGATTGAAAAATATTCAAAACATAAGGTGACATAGACCGCATTTATCGTCATTTTTTACAACGAACTGGTGTTTTTCATTTAGTGATAACACTGAAAAGAACATAACAATTGAGGACATAACAATATGAATGAATTTTTTAATGGGCCTCGCGGCGCTCAGTTTGATGCGATGTATTACTGGGATCAGTTTCATCCTATTTTAGCTGCAATTGTCATCTTACTGGTAGGCTGGATCATCGCTTTATTGGTGGCGGCAGGTGTAAAAAAACTTCTGCAAAAAGTAAATACCAATGCGAAATTATCTTCAGCGACTGGACGTACACCTAATATAGAAGGTCTGATCTCCAAAGTCGTATTCTGGTTTATTCTGATTCTCGCCGTTGTTGCTGCTTTAAATGTGCTCAACATTAGTGGAGTGAGCGGTCCATTTAGCAACATGGTTAATCAGGTACTCGTCTATATACCAAATATCATTGCTGCTGTAGTGGTGGGCTTTATTGGCTGGATCGTTGCTCGATTAGTGCGGGCGGGGGTGACCAATGTTTTATCCCGAACTCAACTTGATGATAAGTTAAGCAGCGAAGTGGGTGTAGGGGGAATTAGCCAGAATATTGGTGAAATTCTTTATTGGCTTGTATTGTTACTTTTCCTTCCGATTGTTCTTTCAATCTTAGGATTAACAGGCTTACTGATTCCAGTTCAAAATATGGTAAATGATGCTGTAGCATTCTTACCAAATATCTTTATTGCTGGCGTCATCGTTTTTGTTGGTTATATCTTGGCAAAAATTGTACGCGGTATTGTTGAAGGATTAATTAATAGCTTAGGTGTGCAATCTCAAGCGGAAAAAATTGGTCTTTTCAAAAATTCAAATGTAGGCAAATTCTTAGGTTCATTTGTTTTTGCCATCATTATTATTACGACATTGATTGTAGCATTTGAAGCTTTAGGTATTGAGACTATTTCTCAGCCAGCAACAGCAATGCTCAATGAAATTTTACAAGCTATTCCAAACATTATTGCTGCTGGTTTAATTTTACTGGTTGCTTATATTGTTTCACGTTTTGTTGGTCGCTTGGTTGCTGAGTTAATTGCAGGAACTGGTGTTGATGAAATTCCTGCAAAATTAGATGTACAACGCTTTTTAGGTCAAACTAAAGTTTCTAATGCCGTTGGTTGGCTAATCGTGTTCTTTACCATGTTGTTTGCAGTTTCTGAAGCTGCTGACCGTCTTGGTTTCGATCAGATTAGTGGTCTAATCGCAATGTTTATCCATTTCGGTGCAAACATTCTATTGGGCGCTGTAATCTTGGTGATTGGTTTCTGGCTTGCAAATGTTGTGGCGAACGTTGTTCAACGCGGTGAATATAATAGTTCGCGTTGGTTAGGTAGTTTGGTTCGTGTCTTGATTATTGGTTTAGTCCTTGCACTTGGTTTAAGAGCGATGGGTATTGCCGATTCGATCGTAAACCTTGCGTTCGGCTTAACGCTAGGCGCAGTTGCAGTTGCTTTCGCTCTTGCATTTGGTTTGGGTGGTCGTCAACCAGCAGAAAGACTTTTATCTGATTTACTGGATAAAGCTAAGAAAGAGGCAAATCAACCAAATCCTTTATATCAACCGCCTACTACTAATAATACAACAGGTAGTTCGTCTACGGCTTCAACTCCGTCAACGACTACAACTGCACCATCAACAACAGTTTCATCTGATGCAAAACCAGCTGATTCTGCACAAGTAAATCCATCACAACCACCAGTAAATAAACCATTTGGTTCTACTGGCGAAAATGATGAAATTTAGTAGGTGTAACTAATTTTCAGATAAACAGTACAAAAAATCTTTGATTTTTGTGATAAGTTCGACCACTCTATATTGAGTGGTCGTTCTGTCTTTGACAGCTATAAAAACAAATAAGTGAGGAAAATACGATGAAAAAACCTGGTCGTTTTTTAGCACCTGTTGTAATTGCTGGGATTACCGTTGGTTTTTTAGCAAGTGCTTATAAATTTGTATTTAGCAAATCCGAATCATCAAAACAGACAACAAGCCATAAGCATGATTCTGAAAAATCATCCAATGATTCGAAAGCATCAAATTAGCTTATTCATCATTTAAACATATTGTGCTGCTGCATAAGCCGAAGACCAAGCCCATTGGAAGTTATAGCCTCCTAAGTGGCCAGTCACATCAAGTACTTCTCCAATAAAGAATAGTCCTTTCTGCTTTTTGCTTTCGAGTGTTTTAGATGAAACTTCAGTTGTATCAATTCCACCTAAGGTAACTTCAGCAGTACGATATCCTTCTGTGCCTGATGGTTTAACAGTAAAACCATGTAGCTGCTCGGCAATATGCTCTAGCTGTGCATCACTGATATTACCAATGGCTGTCTCGCTTTGCTCTGGCCATATAAGTTGTTGTAACTCTTGTACGATACTTTTTGCCGTAAATTCGTTCAGAAGAGTACGCAGTAAAACTTTAGGTTGGGCTTTCTTTTTATCTTTTAAATAAGTTGCTAAATCTTGGCTCGGGAAAAAGTCGATTTTAAAACTTTCACCTGTATTCCAATAGTTTGAAAGCTGTAAAGAACTTGGGCCACTCAAACCACGATGCGTAAATAATAATGCTTCAGTAAAGCTATTCTTCGAGTTAGTTAGAGTCACATCTAAAGCATTACCACTTAGGCGTGTAGTGACTTCTTTAATATGATCCGAAAAAGTAAATGGTACTAAACCAGCACGGGTTGGGAAAACTGTATGTCCAAATTTTTGTGCCAATTCATAGCCAAAACCAGAGCCACCTAAAGTTGGGATGGATAATCCACCTGTAGCAACCACTAATGATTCACAGCTAAAACGGCCCTGATTGGTGTGTACTGAAAAACCACCTTGTTCTAATGGATCGACTTGTCCAACCTCACAATGGGTCTGGATTTCGACATTGTTTGTTTTATTACACTCACTCACCAACATCTCTAAAATTTCTTTAGCGCCGTTTAGCGTAAATAATTGCCCGTGTTTACGTTCTTCATAGGCAATTCCATAATCACAGACCAGACCAATAAAGTCCCAGTTGCTATAGCGTGATAGGGCAGAAATAACAAAGTGCGGATTATGAGAAATATAGTTTTCAGGTTCTACATAGAGGTTGGTAAAGTTACATTTCCCACCGCCTGACATTAAAATCTTTTTACCAATTTTATTGGCTTTTTCTAAAATTAAGACCGAACGTCCCCGTTTAGCAGCATGTGCAGCCAACATGAGTCCAGAAGCACCTGCACCTAAGACAATGACATCGATATGATTCATCATGCTGACTCACCTGAAAATAAAGTGGGCGATTATAAAAGTTTTTCTTTCTTTTTTATATATGAGTTAGATGGGGCTATTGTACAGCTTTGTAGGAGATCTGGTATGTTTGTTATCTATGATGGCCAAAGTAAAATATATATAATATGAGTCTATTTAATCAGAAATAGTATATTCAGAATATAATGAAAGCATTTTATAGATCTTGTAATAAACAGGAAATTAGTAATTTTCTTGAAATTAAAGGAGTATTATTTTGAATAAGAATCAGGTGGGTAAAAAATGTTAAGAAATACAAAATACTATAAATTTGCTTCAGCAATTTTTGCTTTTTTATTATGGGGAGGGTGGTCTTTTTATATTAATACTCAAGTGAGTAATTTAGTACGAGGTGTTGTTGCTGGATTTGTACAAGGGGTGAGTAGTTTTACGATTACCCTATTTATCGCATTTTTAATTGAAAGGCAGTTCAATTTTTATAAAAAAGCATGGGCTAAATTAATTTTTCCTCCAATATTAACTGTTCTGCTAACAGGTTCAGCACTGATATTAGTTCATGTATTATTTTCTACACCTGATATTATTAAAACGATTACTCCCGCATTAACAGTTGCTTTTATATTTGCAGAATTTAGTAATTTGAAATTGTATAAAAGATTAAAGGCAACCAGAGGACGAAATTAATTATGAGAAATGAACTGCAAGAAAATCGTAGACCTCTCAAGGTTCGTAAACAAGACTGGGTTAAAAATATTACAAAATGGTTGTCGAACCGTTCTGTGACACCTAACCAAATTTCTATATTGAGTATCGCTTTTGCTTCATTATCTGCTTTATGTTTTGTGATTGCTCCATTATATATTGCTATGCATCAAGTGCTTTTGTATATATTTGCAGCACTTTTTATACAGGGACGGTTACTGTGCAATTTGTTTGATGGTCTGGTTGCAATTGAAGGTGGAAAATCGACAGCATCTGGAGAGTTATTTAATGATATACCTGACCGTATTTCAGATCCTATAATTATTATTGCTGCTGGTTACTCGATTGTTTGTGTTGATTATGGGAATATTTTAGGCTGGTGTGGAGCATTATTGGCTATTTTTACAGCTTATGTACGTACGCTTGCTGTTTCAATTCATGCTCCGGCAAACTTTATGGGACCTATGGCAAAACAGCATCGTATGGCATTACTCACTTTAGCAGCTGTACTAACTGCAATTGAACAATATTTCTTCCAACATGATTATGTATTAGTTATTGCTATTATTATTTTAAATATCGGATGTTTGTTAACAATTTTTTATCGTGTAAGAGCGGCTTATTGTTATCTGGAAAAGTAAAAGATGAATCAGAGTGAAAAACGGTATGTTGGTCGTAGTATTGCTTTTATTATCCGTAGGTTAGTTCGAGCGCTTACAGGTGCTAGAAGTTTATGGGTAGGCTGCCAGCCCGAATTTAAACAGCGTATTTATTATGCAAATCATAATAGCCATATGGATTTTATTTTGTTATGGGCATCTTTACCGCAAAATATTCGACGTCAGACACGTCCCGTTGCAGCATCTGATTATTGGAATAAGACTGCTTTAAGACGTTTTATTATTCGAGATGTATTTAATGGAATCACCATTGCGCGTGAACGAAAAGAGGGCGCCGATCCTCTTATATCAATAAAAGAGGTCTTGGAAAATCAGGAGTCAATTATTTTCTTTCCTGAAGGTACACGGAATTTAGATGAAAATCAGTTACTGTTACCTTTTAAATCAGGATTATTTTATTTACATCAGGCTTTTCCTGAGATTGAAATTATTCCTGTATGGATTGCCAATTTAAATCGCGTTATGCCTAAGGGGGCTTTTCTTCCTTTACCTTTATTGTCAACCGTCACTTTTGGGCAGCCATTAAAGGTTCAGGTTATAAAAAAGAATGAATTTATAGAACAGGCAAGAAATAAATTACTTGAATTAAATGGGGAAGAATATAAATGAATGATTATAATGCCATAACATTATATGTGCTTATTATTGTAGCTGGTGTTTTAATCACAGCTTCTACTATTGGTTTCGTACTGAAACAAAGAATAAACCATCAACCCCATGCTGTAATTGATAATCTAAATGCTCGTATTAATGCATGGTGGGGAATGATTTTTATTCTGTCCTGTGCAATTTTATTGGGACGTTTGGGGTTGATTATACTGTTTACATTAATTTCATTTTTTGCAATGCGGGAATTTATTACCTTGTTACCTACACGTCGTGGGGATTACTTAGGATTGCTCATTGCATTTTATTTTGTTTTACCTTACCAATATTATCTGATTTATACAGATTGGTATGGTTTATATTCTATTTTTATTCCCTTGTATGCATTTTTACTTATTCCTATTGGACTCTTGAAACAAGAAGATACCGCCTTTTTCCTGGAAAGAACCGCGAAGATTCAGTGGGGTTTAATGATTACAGTATTTTGTATCTCACATGTCCCTGCATTACTTAATTTAGAGTTAAAACATTTTAATGGTAGTAATATCTGGCTAATTATTTGGCTTATTTTAGTAGTGCAAGTGTCAGATGTCTTACAGTATGTTTGTGGAAAATTGTTCGGAAAACATAAAATTGCGCCTGTTTTAAGTCCTTCTAAAACAATTGAAGGACTAGTTGGTGGAGTTTTATTGGCCACTGGTATTGCCGTATTGGCTCATCAGTTAACTCCATTTACAATGCTGCAAGCAGCTGTAATTGGTCTAATTGTCTGTATTTTTGGCTTTTTTGGTGGTTTGGTTCTATCTGCTATTAAACGTGACCGTGGTGTAAAAGATTGGGGGCATTTAATTCATGGACATGGTGGAATGCTAGATCGTATGGACTCGATTTGTTTTACTGCTCCAATTTATTTCCATATCTTGCGTTACTGGTGGTCATAGTATATTTGGGGAAATTAAAACACTATTATTTTTATTTCCCTTGTAAACCACCGGAATGAATTGCCAAAATACGAGTATTCTCTGGAAAATAATTGTTTTTTATAAGTTCAAACAGACCAAACATCATTTTTCCGGTATAGATCGGTTCAAGGGGGACCGTATATTGCTCTTCAAAATTTTCAATAAATGCGAATAGTTCAGGTGAGGTTTTCGCATAACCGCCCCAGCAGTATACATCTGTCAAAGACCAATTTTGTTTTTTAGTCCATTGCCTAATCTCTTGTTGTAAGAAATCACCTTTTAAAGCCGAAAATCCTAAGACTTTCTGATGTGCTGCACTTCTTTCAATCAGACCTGAAATCGTTCCGCCAGTTCCGACTGCACAGCAAATCACATCATATTGCTCTAAGTCATATTGGCTCAGGATTTCCTGACAACCTTGAACTGCCAGTTCATTGGTACCACCTTCGGGAATGATATAGGTCTGCGGAAATTGTTGCTGTAATTGTTTAAGGTAATTTGCTTCATCTCGTAAGCGATATTCATGGCGAGAGACAAAATGTAGCTGCATTCCTAAACTTTGAGCTTTTGCCAAGGTGGGATTAAGTGATTTACCAGCTAACTCTTCACCACGAATAATACCTATACTTTTTAAACCAAAAAGATGAGCTGCATAAGCTGTTGCAGCAATATGATTTGAGTAAGCCCCACCAAAAGTCAAAATGCTTGATAAACCTTGTTCTTTTGCAGCAAGCAAATTGTATTTTAATTTGAAAAACTTATTACCCGAAATTTGAGGATGAACTAAATCTAAACGTTTAATGTCGAGATGAACAGGGAAGGATAGTTCAACGTGCTGATAGGAGATAGGTTGGGCAATGTGATCAAACATTAGAAATTGAGAAAAATAATGATTGATCACATTGTAGCTTTTTAAAGAGGTTTTTAAAAAGCTGATTAAGAGCTTGTGTCGACAGAAGTAATCACTGACATACCAGGGCGTAAGTGTTCTATTCCTTCCTGATTTGGGTCAATAGTAATACGCACGGCAATTCGTTGAACGACTTTGGTAAAGTTTCCTGTTGCATTATCAGGTTTTAGTACACTGAACTCGGAACCCGCGGCCGGAGAGATTTGTTCAACATGACCTGTAAATTTTTTATGTTTCATTGCATCGACTGTAAACCACGCTTTTTGTCCAATTCGCATATTGGCAATTTGGGTTTCTTTAAAGTTGGCAATCACCCAAGTTTGCTGTGGAATCAGATAGAGTAACTGTGATCCTGCGGCCACATATTGCCCAACACGAGGATTTACTTCACCAAGTTGTCCATCCATTGGAGCAACAATAATACTATAGTCTTTGGTGGTTTGTGCTTGGTCTAACTGTGCTTTAGCACTGGAAACTTGTGCTTCTAAGCCTGCTTCTGCGACTTGAGCTGTTTTAAGTGCTTCTTTGGCAACTAGAACATTAGCCTCTGCCTGTTTAAGGGCTGCAAGATTATTCTCGGCATCAGCAGCGGCTTTATCTTGCTCAGATTTAGAAGCTGCTCCGCTATTTCCTAACTGTTGATAGCGTCTAAGCTGTGCTAAAGAAAGCTCATATTGAGCCCTAACTTGTTCTACTTTAGCCTGCGCAGCCACAATATCTGCTTGTTTTTGAGCAATTGACTGAGTTTGATTGGCTAAAGTATTTTTGGCCTGTTCTACTCCCGAAGCCGCTTGTGCTACTTTTTGGTCATAAGTGGTGGCATCAATATGCATTAATACTTGACCCTTTTTAACATGGTCAAAGTCTTTCACTAATACATCTTTAACATAGCCATTAATTTGCGACGATAAAATGGTAGTTTTACCTTTGACATAACTATTGTCAGTTTGCTGCACACTTGTGGCAAAAGGCCCAATTCTCCATGCCCACAAAATTACTAAAATACCGATAATAAGCACACCCAACATCCATAATAGGGTTGAGCGTTTTGTCGGAATCAGTTTACTTGCAGGTGCAGGTGCAGGCTCATTATTAGATGTTTGAGCAGGGGTTTGTTCCGGTTTATTTTGATCATCTGACATATATCAATCTCAATTTCTATTTCATCAATAACAAAAGCCGTTAAGGGCGGCTAATTCCTCTGCGTTGTAGGTATTTACTACGTGCAATATTAAATCCGCCCCATAAGAGTAAGGCGACGGCAAAAATACCGTTTAATGCAATCACATCATTGTAGGCACGGACCTGAGCTTCACGAGTAACCACTTGATTAAGTGAGCGCATAGACTGAGCTGTTTGTAATGCGGGATCATTTGTTGTGATGGCTGCACTACGTTGATAGGTAGAAAGCCTTTGAGCAACTAATGGGTCGGCTTGTTCCAAATCTTTAATAATCTCGACTTGATAGTTTTGTGTACGATGTTGTTGATAGGTCGAGAAAAAAGATGAGCCAACAAGGCCACCAAATGTTTGGGTTGCAGAGAATAAGACAATAAAAGTCACTACATACGAAGGACCTTTAGCCAAAGTTTGTGCAAATCCAATTAGAAGTAAAGGACCGATAAACAGGCCGCCGGCAAAGCCTACTAAAAACTGGCTTGCAAAGAAGTTTGAAGGCCGTACATCGCTCGTAAGGTGATAATCTAATCCACAGGCAATGAGAATCAAAAACTCTGCAAAAAGTAAGTGAAAAATAATTCGTTCACGCGAGAAAGTAAGCGCACTAAATAGAGTTCCGCTTAAAATCCCCACCAATATGACCACATAGAGTGGAACAAATTGGTCTGGACCCATTCCCATAGTTTTTAGGAAGTTAACGGCTGCATAGCTTTGTTCTGACATTAAAAGACGAATGGCAAAAGCACCAAAGATAAAGCGTAGAGTTGAGGAGGCGCCTAACCAACGTGTCATAATTAATGGATTGGCACGATAATGTTCATAGAGCAAACCTAAAACAACTAAGCTAAAACCTGCAATTAATACATAAGCAAGCCATTCACTGTTAAACCACCACAAGATTGGGCCTTGTGTCAGCACAATACATAGACATGCAAAACCTGGCGCCAGTAAAGCAAAGGTGAAGAAATCCTGTTTTTCGAAAACATAGATTCGTAAGCTACGTGGTAATTTCAAAGAAACCACCATTGCTAAACAACAAAGTGCTAAGCCGAGTTCAAAGGTGTAAAGAACAGACCAACTGTCTGTACTCACAAGAAAAGGGGAAATAATCCAGGCGAGCGGTACACCTAACTGCTGAAAACCAAAGGCAATATATATACCTTTTGCCATGTCGGCTTTTTTAAAAGCTTGCATGGTGTAATACATACCTAAAGAGCTAAGTGGTGCGCCAGCTAAACCTGCTACAACCCGAGCGAACAAGGCCATTTCATAGGTATGCACAAAAATGTGCAAAACCAGCACGGCAATAAAAATAACAAGTCCTATTTCTGAAAAGACTCTCAGACCATATTGTTGCCTAGCTTTAAACAAAATCAGATTCGAACTGACATTGGCCATTACATAAGCAGCAGGAAGCCAAGCGGCTTCAGAAGGTGTCAGGCCATACTCACCTTGGATTAAGGGCAAATTTGCCGTAATGAAACCATTACTTAAGCTTGCTGAAATAGCGACAAACAGACCAATAAAAAAATAAAGAAATCGCTTAGGTACAGAATGCGCAATCGCTGCTGGCGAACCAGGTAAAGTCGGTTGTTCTTCTGGTGTCCAGTCAGGTGGCGTTTCTAAATAACGAGGCGTTTTACTCATTCTATCCCTCGAATTTTTTGTACTTGAATACCATGAAATAGTAATTCAATTGCTCGTTTCGCTAAGCGGGTTTGTTCTTCAGGTTCATGTCCTTGAAATGAAGAACCCAACATTGCTGTGACCATTGCATAGTCATCAGCAGTTAGATCAGCTCGGCACAGTTTTTGTTCTATTGCATTTTCAATCAGTGGCTTAAGTGCATTATTCCGCCGTTCATAAATTTTTAGCATAATTGGATCTTGTCGATCAATCACTCTCCAAAAATCTTGCAAAATTGCGAGCTTGGGAAGTTGTGCAATATGTCCTTCAATTAAACGAAATAAACCATCTTCGAATTGTTGAAAATGAGCAGCTTTTTGCTCTAGCTGTGTAATCGCACGCTCTAAAAGGGCACTAATTAAAGCCTTTCGGTCACAAAAGTTGCGGTAGAACGTCGCTCTACCTACACCTGCATGATCAATCACGACTTGTAGGGGGACATTAATACCATGAATACGAAAGCATTCCTCGGCTGCATTGAGTAATTCATCCCGATTATGGGCTGCAATTTTTTGACGTTTACTCATGTCACTGATTTGGGAGGTTTAAAGATGATATATTTAACGGACATTTTTGTCCGTTGTGAATAGCTAAATTGTAAAAACATGAAAATTCAATTTTTATAATTTATCTCTTTTCCATTTTTATATGTGTCATAAAAAGCTGCTAGAATATCGCGCAATTGCATGATGCTAGGTCAATACAATGTTTGAGTCCCTTATTCCTCTTTTTTCAATTGCGATGGCATTGATGCTTGGAGCAATAAGTCCTGGGCCAAGCTTTATTTATGTAGCGCAAAATTCAATATCTAAA
The DNA here is from genome assembly GCF_031196675.1 of Acinetobacter sp. 148. Classification (NCBI taxonomy): domain Bacteria; kingdom Pseudomonadati; phylum Pseudomonadota; class Gammaproteobacteria; order Moraxellales; family Moraxellaceae; genus Acinetobacter; species Acinetobacter sp. 148. Next base: position 75,756 of record NZ_JAVIMT010000071.1, read on the forward strand.
TCACGTAAACATGGCTTATTTACGGCTTTAGGGACGGGCACAGGTGCAGCTCTTTTTGGCTTTTTAGCGGTTATGGGGTTACAGGCAGTTTTATTGGCAGTGCCTTCAGCTTATCTAATTTTAAAAATTGGTGGTGGGCTGTATTTGCTTTGGCTTGCTTTTAAAATTATTAAACATGCCAAAGAACCAATTGCCATGGAAAATGATGCCAAATCGAAAATCACTTATAAACAAGCCTACCGATATGGTTTGATTACTCAGTTAAGTAATCCGAAAATTGCTGTTGTACTAGCGAGTGTTTTTACTGCTTTACTCCCAAAAGAAATTCCAAATTATTACTACGTCGCATTACCGCTCATTTGTTTTATGATTGATGCAGGTTGGTACTCATGTGTAGCAATGCTTTTATCTTCAGAGAAGCCGCGAAAAATGTATTTAAAAGCAAAAACGGGTGTTGACCGAGTGGCTGGAAGCATTGTTAGTGTATTGGGCTTAAAGTTAATCTTCTTCAAATGATAAATCTTTAATTAAAATATCTAAAAAATATAAAGCCAGCTCTTTATAGTCTGGCTTTATTTTTGCGCAAAATATATACAAATTGAAATATCTTTTTTAGCACTTAAATATTTAAAAAGTGGTAACTTAATTAATAAAACAAAAAGAAATGAGGACCACGTTATGAAAAAACTAATGGTGAGCATTTCGGTTGTTTTTTTCATCTTAACTACAGGATGTGAGATGAGAACAACAAGTAAACAGCAACCTTCAAATGAACGGGCGATGAGTATTGCTGGTTCTCCGGTTTATGAAAAAGACTACAAAATTCCCGATTTACAAGCCAATAATCATGAGCAATCTAATTATTAATTGATGGATAGAATGTCTCACATATAACACTTTAAATGTACTCAGTGCAGATAAGCCTGCTTATTTTAAAAAGTAGGTTAGAAATAAAAAAGCTCCCAATGTAGGGAGCTTTTTTTATGAATCTAGATTAAGAAACTTTATCGCCAGGTTTTGCACCGCTATCTGGTGAAATAATGAAAATGCCTTCACCATTTCCGGCAGCAAGTACCATACCGTTTGAAACACCAAAACGCATTTTACGTGGTGCAAGGTTAGCCACCATCACGACCAATTTACCTTTTAGGTCTTCTGGCGCATATTGACTACGAATACCACTAAATACATTACGTGGTTCAGCTTCACCTACGTCTAAAGTAAGTTGAAGTAATTTATCTGAACCCTCAACTGTACCTGCCTCAACGACCTGAGCAACACGTAAGTCAACTTTTAAGAAATCTTCAATACCGATAATTTCAGCTTCACCAACTGCTGGAGTAGGAGCTGCTTTTTTCTCGGCAGATTTCTCTTTTTTCGCCGCTTTAGTTGCTTGTGGCGCAGGAGTACCTAAAGACTCTTTAGAAGCATCGACCATGGCTGCAACAGCTTTTGGATCAACACGTTGCATAAGAGGCTGGAACTGCGCAATCTCATGGCTTACAAGAATTTGTTTACGTGACTCGAAATCAAAGCTTTCAAGTTTTAAGAAATCTTGAACTTGCTGAGCTAAAGTTGGCAGAACTGGGGCTAAGTACACTGCTAATTGACGGAATAAGTTGATACCGACAGAGCATACATCAAGAACTTGTTGTTCTTGACCTTCTTGTTTAGCAAGAGCCCAAGGTTTTTTCTCATCAATATATTGGTTTGCGCGGTCAGCAAGCGCCATAATTTCACGGATTGCCGTAGAGAATTCACGCGCTTCATATGCAGCAGCAATTGAATCACCAGCATCAATAAAGCTTTGTACTAAGTCAGATTCAGCACATGTACTTGATAGCGTATTGTTAAAGCTGCTGTTAATGAACTTAGCACAGCGACTAGCAATATTAACTACTTTACCGACTAAATCTGAATTTACTTTCTGAACAAAGTCATCAAGGTTCAAGTCAGAGTCTTCAACTTTATCTGAAAGTTTAGAAGCAAAGTAATAGCGTAAATACTCTGGGTTTAGATGTTGTAAGTACGTCTCGGCTTTAATGAAAGTACCGCGAGACTTAGACATTTTTTGTCCATTTACAGTCAAGAAACCATTTACGAACAAGCCCGTTGGGGTGCGATAGTTCGCGCCTTCAAGCATCGCAGGCCAGAATAAAGCATGGAAGTAAACAATGTCTTTACCAATAAAGTGGTAAACCTCATTTTGACTATCTTTCTTCCAGAAATCATCAAAGTTTAAGTCTGGGCGCTTAGTTTTGATGTAGTTTTCAAAACTAGACATATAACCGATTGGGGCATCTACCCACACATAGAAATATTTATTCGGTGCATCCGGAATTTCAAAACCAAAATAAGGAGCATCACGAGAAATATCCCAGTCTGCTAAACCTGCTTCAAACCATTCATCTAACTTGTTCGCAATTGAAAGAGGTAAGCGACCTTCATCGCGGGTCCATTTTTGCAAATATTCAGCAAAGTTTGGGAGCTTGAAGAAATAGTGATCTGATGATTTTTCAACTGGTGTTGCACCACTTAAAGTCGAACGCGGATTGAGTAACTCAGTCGCATTATAAGTTGTACCACACACTTCACATGAGTCGCCATATTGATCTTCGGACTTACATTTTGGGCAAGTACCCTTAATGAAACGGTCAGATAAGAACATACCTTTTTCCGGATCAAATAATTGAGTTACAGGTCGAACTGCAATATTTCCGGCTTCACGGTTTTTAATATAGATATCTGTTGAACGAGCTTTGTTTGCATCACTATGAGTTGAATCATAATGATCGAAATGTACGCCAAAACCGTCAAAATCACGGATGTGTTCTTTTTGAACATTCGCGATTTGCTCTTCTGGGCTAATACCATTTGCTTCGGCACGTAGCATAATTGCTGTACCGTGAGCATCATCCGCACATACATAAGTCACGTCATGACCCATTGCCCGCATGGCACGAACCCAGATGTCTGCCTGGATATAACCGAGTAAATGACCCATATGAATTGGACCATTGGCATAAGGGAGGGCATTGGTGACTAAAATTTTACGCACGGATCTCATTCTCTCATTCGTATTTATAAGGTGGAAGATTTTAACTGATGCAGGAAGATAAGCAAAGATTAATAATCTTTGACTAAATATAAGAGGTATCTACAAAAATGGACTTAAAGCCAGAAGTTATTTCTCTTTAGAACAGATAAACAAATCAAAAAATATTTGAATCTTCCTGTATTGTCTTTGTTTCAAATTGCAGTTACGGTCAGAAAATAAGCCATAACGATGTATAACTAATAACTTATTCAGGTAATTTTATTAATTAACGATGAGGATAACAACGATGACTACTGAAAATAAATTAGATGAATTAAAGGCAAAAGCGGCTGATGCAAAAGTACAAGGTGAAAAAGCTTTGGACGATTTAAAAGAAAATGTAAAAGAGAAACAAACTGTGGGTAAAGAAGCAGTTGCAGATAAAGTAGATGAGCTAAAGACCAAAGCGGCCAATGCAAAAGTACAAGGTGAAAAAGCCTTGGAAGATTTAAAGGAAAATGTAAAAGAAAAACAAGCTGCTGCAAAAGAGGCAGTTGAAGATAAAGCTAGTGATTTGAAAGGCAAACTTGATGATGCTCAGCATAGCCTGCAAGACAAGTTTGATCATTTACGTACTGAAGCAGCGCATAAACTTGATGATGCTAAAGCCAAAGCTGCAGAATTAAAGGAAGAGGCGGCTACAAAATTTGATGAGTTAAAAACTCAAGCAACTGCGAAATTTGATGAGTTGAAGAAAACAGCTACCGAAAAACTTAATAAATTGAAAAATCATGATTCTGCTGAATAAGCTGATTTAAACTAAAATCCGTACTCCTTACCTAAAAGATGAGTTCTGAAGTTAGTAATTATTCATCCCAAGGTGAGCGAGTGCGGAGCAATACTGTTACACTATCTCCATTAAGCTGTAATGATCTGTTTTTGGAGTAAACAATATGTCTTGGCTTTCTTCATTAAAATCCGTTTTTTCACCCGCACAAGAAGTGAAAGAAGAGGAAATCCAAACCGTACTCCAAAATTATTTATTGCCACATTCAAAAGATGCTTTAAAAGAGCGCATTAGTCAGCTTCAAGTGCAAGGTCGTGTTTTACAACTCACCATTAATACTTTCCCAGACGAAAAAGAATACTTGCAACAAATTCATGATGATTTAGCTGGCGCTTTGCAAAAGTGCGGTATTGAAGAACTTAATTTACATGTAGTTCAACAAAAGCGCCCTACACAAGAGAGTTCGGGTCAAGGTTGTTCATCTAAAGCACCGAAAGAGAATTCGAATTTACCTCCTGTGCTTGATGCTTCACCTAAGTCTGAACCGGATCCAAATAACCCACCAATTCAGAAAGCAGCGCCGCAACAAAGAGATGTGCCACTTCATCCTCGAATCAAGAATGTTATTTTAGTTTCATCAGGTAAAGGTGGTGTTGGTAAATCGACAACAACGGTCAATTTGGCGCTTGCCTTACAAAAAATGGGACTTAAGGTTGGGGTATTAGATGCTGATATCTATGGACCAAGTATCCCGACCATGCTAGGTAATGCTGGTAAAACTCCTCTGATTGAAAGTGAAAATTTTGTGCCTTTAGATGCTTACGGTATGGCAGTACTTTCTATTGGACATCTAACTGGCGATAACAACACACCTGTTGCATGGCGTGGACCGAAGGCTACAGGCGCTCTAATGCAATTATTTAATCAAACGCTTTGGCCAGATTTAGATGTACTCATGATTGATATGCCGCCGGGTACTGGTGATATTCAACTCACGCTTGCTCAGCGTATTCCAGTGACTGGCTCAATCATTGTGACGACCCCACAAAATGTTGCTTTGCTTGATGCGACTAAAGGCATTGAATTATTTAATAAAGTTGGTATTCCTGTATTAGGTGTCGTTGAGAACATGTCGACCCACATTTGTTCAAATTGTGGTCATGAAGAGCAAATTTTTGGTATCGGTGGTGGTGATAAGCTTTCCGAGCAGTACCATATTCCATTGCTGGGTCGTTTGCCTTTAAATGCTCAAATACGTGAGCATGCGGATCAGGGCAAACCGAGTGTTGTTGCAATGGATGACGCAGCTGATAGTTATATCGATATTGCGAAAGCAGTCTGGCAACAGATTGAAAAAATTCCTCAGCGCACACGAGATGACAAACGAATCTTTTGATTCATCTGACCCGACTTTAAGTCGGGTTTTTTATTGGCTGATTAAAAGAAAAATTTAAATTACTGAATCTAAATAACAAAGCTAAACTTGAAATTGGCATGTAGATTGCTACTTTACGCTTCTTTTTCAAAGAAACAGGTGGAAAATGCAATTTAAGTATAGTTTGGGCGTAATCAGTTTATGTAGCGCTTTATTTTTAGTTGGATGTAATGATGACAACTCATCAGTTTCACAAACACCAACAGTTCAGGAACAAAAACAGAAGTTACAGCCGATTATTATTCAGGGTGCTTTACCCGTAGAGTCGGAAAGAATGGCTTCAAAGTTAGAAAATAAAACTGTTGAAACAATAGGTGGCTGGACCTTTTGGAAAGGAACCTACAATGGCTATCCAATGATTATTTCTAAAACACGTATGGGGATGAGTAACTCTGCTGCCGCAACCGCTTTGGCAATTGAACGGTATAAACCGATTGCGATTATTAACCAAGGAACAGCAGGGGGGCACGATCCTGATCTCCATGTTTATGATATTGTTTTAGGAAAATATGCAACCAATATTGGCGCTTTTAGAACGCCTAAACAGCCATTAGGTGGCGGTTCAAACTCACTAACATGGGTTGAGGCTTTCGACGTTTTACCAACAAAAGAATCTGACCCTGAGCCTATTGCAATTCGCAAATTTGAAGGTGACCAAGAGCTATTAATGGCGGCACATAAAGTACGTTATGACAAAGGTGAAGTGGTTGAAGGGACGATTGGCTCGGCAGATGTTTGGAATAATGAACTTGACCGAATTCAATTTTTCCATGAGCGTTATGGTACCTCAGTTGAAGAAATGGAAGCGGCTTCTGTTGCACAAATCGCCAGCCAGTTTAATGTTCCGTTTTTAGGAATTCGAATTTTATCTAATAATATTACAAATAATGGTGCTTATGACCCTGGTACAGGAGAAGCTTGCCAAGACTACGTGCTTAACGTAGCTGAAGAATATATGAAATCTAAACTACCAAAATAACAATTTAATTTTAGGCAAGAAGATGAATTCTTATAGAGCGTCTTCTTGTTTTTTATGTCCTGTTCTATTTTTCCAGTTTCGAATGACCATCCAACGCCAAAAAACCTCAGTCACTATATATAGTATGGTTGCAAATACAAACGCTTCGACAATGAGACCTGATATTAAAATTTTAGCGAGGCTCAAATCGATATGACCATGACCAAAATGCGTAATCCAACGTGAAATCTGGTGAAGCACCCCTAAAAGCATTTTCTTATTTATCATATGCACATGATAAATATGTGCACCAAACCAGAAACCAATATACAAAATAGGCGCTAATGTAAGAGGATTGCTGAGCCAAGCAAGCATTAAGCTAATAGGTAAATTAACTTCAAACAGTAAAACTGCCATAACAATAAATACACTATGAAAGGGTATAGGCAGTAAACCGAAAAAAGTCCCTACAAAAATGGCACGGGTAATAGATTTACGGTTGACATACCAAAGCACAGGATTAAGGGTCTTTTGCCCGAAAATCCTTAAAAATTTCATATTTGAAACTTTCTCTGGAGAAGGAAGCCAAGATTGAAAAAATTGCTTTGCCATAATCATAGGATAGTAGAGCGTAGGGGCTCATATAAACACAGAGAAACAATATATTAATTGAAACTTATTAAAAGCTTAAAAATTAAACTTACTGCGGTAATAATTTATTATAGGCCTTTTTAAGGTAAAAATAGATTTAAAATAAAAATACTTATATTACTTAAATACAATTTGGTACGTAAAACGCTGTGACTGACTCTATAGTTTTTTAGCTTAGAATTAATAAAATTTTAATAAATTGTTGTTTATAAATAATTTTTAAATTTTATTTCTTAAGATATTAAAAAATTGTCTTACAATTAGATTTTGCCTTCTAGAATAATATCTATTAATCTGAGATGACTACATTGTGAGGTCATTCAATGATTTCATGGCTTTTTATTGGCTTGGTTGCCACTATTTTACTTACCCCTGGCCCAACAAATACTTTACTTGCATCATCAGGAGTACAAGTAGGCCTTAAAAAATCTGCTAAATTAATTCCGGCAGAAGTTCTAGGGTATGTGATTTCGATTTCAGCTTGGGGAATGTTAATCGGGAAAGTTTCTGCAACGCTTCCTTTATTACCTCCTCTACTTAAATTGCTCAGTGCTTGTTATATTATTTTTTTAGCAATTAAATTATGGCACACGGCAAATCAACAGCTTGAACTAGATCAGCCAACTATTCGCCCACGTGAATTATTTTGTGCAACTTTACTAAATCCTAAGGCATTACTTTTTGCTTCAGCGATTTTCCCTGTTGCAGCGTGGACTAATTTTCATATTTATCTCATTCATATGCTGGCTTATTTAGCTTTAATTACCCCGATTGCCTTATTCTGGATTTTTTTAGGGTCAGTCTTGGCTGCAAATAAAGTACGTTGGTTAAATCAATCAAATTTACAAAGAACAGCTTCGTTGGTTTTAGTTAGTTTCTCAATTCCAATTAGCTATTCTGCTTTATTAAATCTTTAAAAATTTATTCCGGGCTATTCTTGGCGATAAGAGTAGCCGCTATTGTTTTCATAATTGCTTTTTTACGTTAAAGTACGTCGCAATCAATGAAATTACCTTTTGGATAGAAAATACATGGCTATTAAGTCTGATCGTTGGATTCGCGAGATGAGCGAAAAACACGGCATGATTGAACCTTATGCAGAGAATCAAGTCCGTTTTGATAAGAATGGCGAAAAATTGATTTCATACGGGGTCTCTAGCTATGGTTATGACGTACGCTGTGCCCGCGAATTTAAAGTTTTCACTAACGTACATTCTGCAATTGTTGATCCAAAAAATTTCGATGAAAAAAGTTTTATCGATATTGAGTCTGACGTTTGTATTATTCCGCCTAACTCATTTGCTCTAGCGCGTACAATTGAATATTTCCGTATTCCACGTAATGTTTTGACTGTGTGCCTTGGTAAATCAACTTATGCACGTTGCGGTATTATTGTAAATGTCACTCCTTTAGAGCCAGAATGGGAAGGGCACGTTACTTTAGAATTTTCTAATACTACGAACTTGCCTGCGCGTATTTATGCGGGTGAAGGTGTAGCACAAATGCTATTTTTCGAAAGTGATGAAGTATGCGAAACCTCTTATAAAGATCGTGGTGGTAAATACCAAGGCCAAACTGGGGTTACACTTCCTAAGACATAAGTTGTTATAAATAGATGAGCTTTAAAAATGGGTCACTTTAAGTGGCCTATTTTTTATATATACCTTAAAAAGTGACGTTTATCGGAATATTAATAAGGTACGTTTTCTTTTGTAGAAAATGATATAAAATGATCAAGAATTGATTTTTTTCTTTGATGTGGATCACACAAATTAAAAAGAAGCGAAATCGTAAATATCGGTATTTTTCTTATGTATTTAGTTTAAAAGTACATTAAAGAAAAAGAAGCCAAATAAAAAGAAATTAGATTATGCCCCCAAGGATACGGAGGTCGGTCATGCGACAGTTTACGTCTCTTCTGGTTGCGATATTAGCACTCGGAAGTTTATGCTTTTCTACAGCCTATGCTGATTCTACTTTAGTTCCAATGTCAGATGCTGAGCTGTCAGCTACTCGTGGCCAAGCCTTGATGAGTATGTCTTATATTGCCCCTACCGATGCTGCAAGTAACTCTAGTACTAATGGAAACATGGGCTTCTATCGACTTGCCCTAGATGCCCAATTAGAACTGAATGCCAATATTAAAAAATTACAGTTAGGTTGTGGCGGTGTCAATGGAGCAGGGGCCTGTGATATTGATATCGATTATTTAAGCTTAAGTGGTGGTACTGTAGATAGTACCAGTGCTGAACGTGCTGCCTCTTCAGCAGTTATTACTAATCCATTTTTAGAGTTCGCTGTTAAGAACCCGAATTCAGCGTCTACACGTGAAATACAAGGTTTCCGATTAAGTGCTAAATCGCTTTCGGGCTTACTTACTTTTGGTTTAGAAAATGGTGATGCACCTAGCGGTATTAATTCATTAAGTGGATATATGGTCACTAAACCAACTGGTGGTACGGTAACTACGAATCCTTACTATGGTATTACCCAAGATGAAACAGGAACAGCAATTACAGGACGAGCGCAAGTTCTAGGTAATCTATATACAGTTCCATTTACATCTAATTCTTATAACCTAAACTTGGGTACTGGTACAGGTACATTATCAATGGGGCAACAAATTATTACGGGTAAGCGTATTAATACAGCGAATTTAAATGCGACTGCAAGGGTCGGAGGAATTTCAGTTACAGGAACTTTAGATGCAACGGCTTCAGTGCTCGGTCTTCCGGTTGCGATTTCAGGTAATGTAACTGGAACAGTAAATAATCTTGATGTAAATGTGGCAATTAAACAAAGTCTAGGTTATTTCCATGCCGCGCAATTAAATGGATCTGCAGGTTATTTATCTGTACAAGGTGTAAATATATTATGGCCTGAGGCTGCTTCAACGGCACAAACAGGATGGTGGTTAGAACTTACTAATCCAATTGATATTGGTCAAATTACTCCTACGGGAAATGTTGATATTGCTCTAGCTACTATTAATGATGCTTTAGGACAAGTGAGCTCCTACTTAAATAGTAATCCTGTGCCGTGTGGAGCACTTGCATACAATTGTCTACTTTTAGGTAATCTTCCAATTGGAACTGTTGATTTAACAGGAAAAACGCCAGCCTCTATGTCCTTAACTAATGTTGTCTTACAAAAACAGAACTTCTCAGCTAACTGCTATGGTTCTTTAAAATTCTGTTAATTGATTTTAATGTATTTGCCATATTTCATTCATCGGAAAAGTGCTTTTTTATTTATTTACTTTTGCATTTGTATAAATATTCAGCATAATGTAAATGTGGAAAGGTTGGCAATTTTTAAAAGTTTGCCCCCTTGTGAGATGAAAAAGGAAATAATCTCACATCAAGGACTGTTAAAGAAAAAGAAATATGGTGCGTGGCATCGTATAAAACAGGAAGGTCACGATGACTACACTTAATTATACGGTAAGGTTTCAAAAAACCGTTTTAGCAAGTTTAATTGGACTTTTTTTAAGTCAGTCAAGCTTTGCTCTTGAAGAACTTTCTGATGCCGGTTTAAGTGAAACTACAGGCGAAGGTATTGCAATATTACCCCAAAATGCATTTATGGTATTCCGTGGCGCTGGTCCAAATGAATCTGTAAATCAAATTATTACTGATCGTAGTAAGGATACTGGCTATATCAACTATATGCCTGTGGGACCCTTGAGTGTGGCTGCTGCCGATACTAGTGGTAATGGTAGCGTTGGACCGGAAGATAAAGCAGTAGGTAAAGCTGATATCTTTCTTTATGGTTTAGCACTTTCCAAATCGGACGGTGATGCAAACTCACGTATTGCCAATACTGCAACAGCAGCAGCGATTTCGAGTTGGGGCACAGGAGCCAATCCTTGGATATTTAAGGTAAAAACTGCTACGAATGTTCCTAATTTTAGTACAACGGATAGTTCTCTTTACCCTGTAACATATTTATCTTTAGAGGCTCCTTTATATCAACCAACAATTGATGGTGCAGAAGGAGCTGATGCATATAATTTAAAATTAGGATTATGGGCTGATGCATTTGTACGGAATCCTAATATTGTAGCGACTACAGATGGCTCTTTAGCACAGTTCCAGTATGGCGATAGTAATGGATTAATTGGTACCAGTATTGATACAAATCGGGCTAACCGATTGCGCTTACAAGGTGTTTTAAATGGCTTTAGTCTGAATGGCAGCCAGATTAGTGTGTTTCAAACTTTAGGTGGAGCAACTACTACAGGTGGAATGAGCCCCTTTTACAATAATACTTTAGGTATGTCTGGCCTAGTCCGCTTAAATACAGGTGATAGTAAAAATACCAGTATAGTGACTGAAAACGTTACGAGTCAAACCCAGACATATACATCGAGTACCAATAATGGTTGGCAAACAGTACATGCTGGTGCAAACTCAACTTTAAGTACAAGTAGTAGTGGCGATTGTGGTAACAGTGGAACAGGAAGTTTTAGTACTTCTCGTGGATGTCGTTACTATGTAGAAAATAGAACTAGAACAGATACAAAAACATCGAATAAAACACGAATTGCCTTTAATGATACAAGTAAAGTCTTACGATTAAGCACTCGTGAAACATCAGATTCACCAAATGCATCAAATAATTTATATACACCAGCATTAGGTTCCACAAGTGCTGTAGCACCAAAATTTGCTGATAGTGAAGGCTTATATCTTTACAATCCAAATATTAACTTAGTATTAGGTAACTTATATCAACCGCTTATTTTAGGTTCTGACGGCAAAAACTTTAGTATTGAAATTGCAAGAATTGCAAATAAACCAGAAATATATAAACAGATTTATACTGATTACACAGGTGCTGACACGTCTTATAAAGGTTCTACTTGTAATGTTTATTCATGTGTTAACCCTACGCATAGTAGTATTACGATTGGTACCGTATATAGTCCTGATAATGGGAAAACCTTGTTAGCAAATACAGGTGAAGGGGCAATAGGCGTTTCCTTTGGTCGTTTAATTTCAACAGGTACGCAAGTTTCTGGAACTTCTGCCGGTAGTTTGGTATCACTGACTAATTCAGTATCTGGTACCACTTCTGCAACTATGACAGAGGTCCGTTTTAAACAAAGACAGCAGAACACTCAAACTTGGAATCAAGAATATAGTTGTGGTTTATTTAATTCGGACTGTGGTTATAAGACTGTTGGTTATTTAAATCAGTGGGAATATAACAAAGGGACTGGTGTTTGGGTCATTACAAATCCAACGCCAAAACCAGCAGATGCTACACCTTGTTCGGGTGTATTAGGATGTACGAGTACATCGGGTTCGACGCCAATGTACGGAGTTACTTCCAATCGTGATTGGAGTAATTCTGCTATTCCATGGCTCACATCAAGAAATGCTGTTGTCAACGATTTAATTGGAAGTAGTAACGGTACCACTGGTTATGTGATTCCAACTGCCAATCAGGCACCTGCATTAACAAATATTACTCCTCTCAACAATTTAGGTTCCGCTGTGGTGGATGGTTTGCTCATTCAACATTTAAAACTGACAACGAAAGGTCTCTAAGAGGAGGGTAACGAGATGAAAAAAATAACTGCTTTACTCTTTGCTCTTTGTGCAACTGTGACCCATGCAGAGTTACAGACCTTGGATAATGATGCATTACAGGCAATCAATGGCCAAGCTGGTGCTGATTTATCTTTGATGCTTAATTTAAACCAGACCAGTAACGGTATATTTGATAATGGCAGTGGTGGAGTTTGTGAAAACGTAGAGTTCTGTCACATTGGTTTAGCAATTAACAAACGTTTTGTGCAAGCAGACACGACTAAGCCAAGTGGTTGGGTTGAAAATAGTGATAGCGGTAATAAACTTTGGTTAGTATTTAAAGGTGTACAAGGCACTTTAAATATTCAAAAAATGGGTTTAGATGGCGCTGATTTAAAGTATCTTGATAAAAGTAATACTGAAATTATAAAACCGGCTATTCAACTTAGTTTTAGTGCAGCACAGCCAATTTTAATTCGTAACTTTGGCTTTAATGCCCTGTCAATTGAGCAAGATAACTTTACGAGCTCAACAACAACGCAAGGCTCGAGTGCAAATATGTATGATTATGCATATTTCAAAAAACCAACTTATGCAGCGACTGCTAATAGTGCGAACCAGCAAGTGGCTACTGCGACCCCATCGGCGTATGACTACGGTCGTGAAACAGGTTTTATGGGCTTAATGATGAATGGCAACTTAGCAATTCAAGGAAAAGTCATGGTCTTTAGCTGTGATGGTAGCCATCCACGTTGTTAAAGGTTAATGTAGATTTCAAAGGAACTGAAGTGATGAACAAAAATAAAGAAAGTCACGGCTCAAAGTTTATTTTAAATACATTAACAGCCAGTATGTTGTTAGTGAGCGGACAGATTTTTGCTTTAGAAGCGTTAACAGATGCCGATTTGAGTGCGGTCAATGGTCAAGATGGAATCTCGATACAAACGACTTTCAACGAAATCAATATTGATAATGCTTATTGGGACGACCATGCAGGCACACCAACAAGTGCTGATCAAATTTTAAGAGCTCAAGCGAGTGGTGTAAAAATACAAAAAAGTAATGCCTCTACACAAGCTTTAGGTACAAACTACCGTTTAGACGTAGGAAGTAATGCGACTACAGGTAAAGCAGGGGTCGATTTTTCTATGCAAAGTAGTCCCTCGCTCATTACTGTAAATAGCTTCAAAGTCTGTAATAGTTCGGCTGCTTGTTCACCTACTTTAGGACAGTTGGCTATACAAACAACTTCGCCTTTAAACTTGGCTCTTACTACTCAAGATGGTTTATTTAGCCCGAATAGTCAGTCAAGCATGACGCTTGGTCTAAATAATGCAAATATTTATTTAGGGCAATTAGACGCGCGTAGTCAGCTAAATCAATTGATATTAAAGAATTTTAACTTTAATTTTGTTGGTAAAGGCGTCATGTTTATTGATCCTACCCGTGGCATAGTCTTACAAACTAATACAGGGAATAATACTGCTGCGGTTGGGCAAACTCCAAATAGTACCTATGGCTATGTCGATTTTAATCGTGTCGCCGATTCTGCTTCTGGTTTAACTGCTGGTACATATGTAGACAGTAGTGGGAAAGTAACCAATTCAGGTCTAAATATTGAGATAATGCTTAGCTCAAATGTTGATAAGTCAAATCCTTATGCCCTAGACACAACAAATAGCCCACAGAATTCTAAAGGCTTGATTCGTTTAGGTGCTAGCGGCCGTATGGTTAACAGTTACCTACAAGTCCGTGGTATGGATGGTTCTTCAGATAAAACAACATTAGGTACAGCTAATACGGCTTCAGGTACGGGATCGAGTAATAGTATTTTAGGTAACTCTGGAATTGCCTTTCGTATGAAAGGGGAGTTCACTAAAGATAATGATTCGATGTTAGGTTCAGATGGCAAAGCAACTACCTTAGAAATTGGTGGTGCAGGTCTAAATGCTTATGGTTTTGAATTCGGTAATTTAACGGGGCTGAACTCGGCTACACGCGGTTATTTTGACAGCGGAAATATTTATCTAAATCTTGCTGATACAAAAATTTTATTAATGCCAAATAACGCAACGTTAAATGCAATTCGTTTAGGCTCCGGCACTTTAACAACTGCTGCCGATTATCAACATAATATTCATCGTGATACGGTGACTAATCCATTTAGCTTAATTCTTGCCATGCGTGGAGCAGAGTTCCAGGCATTCTCAAGACGAGGTCGTTTTACCACCAGTGCAAATGTCGCTGCTGCTAATCAATTTGCAGATAATGGTTTAAATAACCAGTGGGGTTTGGCATTACCTTTTTATAATTTAAATGCGAATGCCGCTGTCTATGGTGTAGATGCGCCTGCAAATAGTGCTTATTACTATACAAAAGATGCCAACGGTAAACCGATTCAAAATTTAGTTGCAACATCTGGTACAACTTCACGTTTAGGTTTTGGTATAGCTGTCGGAACGACAGGTCGAGATGCAGGCGGTACTAAAACAACTTCAATTTTATTAATTGATGGTTCTCCAAATGCTAATAATGCGGGCAACCCTACCGATTATTATATGGGGTTACGTAATATTGATATGTTCCTCAAAGGCAATGGCACTATTGGTTTAGAAAATGGCAGTTTAAATATCGGTTTAAAAGATATGTTACTTGCTTTATCAACCGAAATTGCAGCAGGTTATTTACCAGGAGCTAAATATAAAACTTGTCCGGCAACCGGGTCTTGTACTTCGCCAATCGATAACTTTGCCAAAAATAATGATGTCTTATTTGGTTTAAAACTACGTTTAGGCGGCGATCTTAATTTATCGATAGTGCCGAATAGTTCAATTGCAGATGGTAGTGCTTTAACTGTACTCGGCGATTTTACAATGCCTGCGACAGCAACTGGAAATACTGTACAAATTAGTGACCCGATTGATGGTTCTGCAATTGGTTTTGACAATATTACTGGAAAGCTAGCGTTTAATACCGCTTTAGTTGTGGGCAAAGATACCGCAAGTGGTTTAGGTAAAGTTGGCGTAAATACCGCGGTTTATTTTAACCCTGATAAGAGTATTGACGGCGCATTACGTGTGAAAGATATTAATTTCTATCCACCTTCAACAGGTGCAGGAGCACGTTTAGGTGAGCTTGCAATTACGGGTGGACGTCTAAATAGCAGCTTTAGCATTGTGCCTAGAAATGGCGCCTTTAACTAATCAATAAAAGTGACGTTTAACGTCACTTTTTTATATAAATTTTAGTTTAGTGTGATTGGATTTGCATTCGTCGGGTTATAGAGATAATTGCTTTGTACTTGAATATTATTCTGATAGTCTGAACAAATAATAAACGTTTGTCTCTTAAGGATTAGAGCGACATGAAAAATAAAAATATAGGGTGCTGGCTGTTACTTGCCGGTAGTTCAAGTGTTTGCGCGATGCAACCTTTGGATGATCAAAGTCTTGCGGCTGCGACGGGTCAAAATGGTTTAACCCTAGGTATTCAGGCTGATCAAGTTAAATTTAATCAAGTCGCCTTGATTGATACGAACGGTATTGCATCTACGTCTTACAACAGTAAAGCAGGTCTTGTCATTGCAGGAAACTCTACTAATCCGGTTCCTGGCATAGAGTTTATTAAAGCTGCTGTATCTACAAATCCTTCTTTTAATATTGCAATTGATACCGATGCTGGTGGTGGAAATCCTTTTTTAAATTTAGCTGTCACGATGGGGAGTGACGTAAATGGTATTCGGCTTTTACCATTTTCAGTTTATTTAGCACCAAGTACATCTTTATCTAGCCCATCCGATTATGCATTAACAAGTTATGCACCAAAATCAATTTTTAGTTCGGGCACAACGGTGAATACCGGGGTAAAAGAGCTGATTCGTTCTACTGGTAATCTTGATATTAACTTTGTTCAAACCAATAAGCCTCGTTTAAATATTCAATTGGGACATGCTGCCCAGTCGGTTATGGTTAAATTCGGAGGAGCTATTCAATCGATTTGTTCTGCTGCATCTGGCTGCCCGATTACTTTAGTTTCCGATAACACAGGTGCTACATTTGGGTTTAAATTTGCAGGTACGAATGCGTCAACGGGTTTTGTTCTTGATGGATTTTATGCTGGGGTTGACCCGACAGGACTTACCTTTGGAAATATAGGTGTATCTAGTAAATTTGATGCATCACTTAACAATGTGACTTTAGGAAATTTAGGTACACAAAGTACAACAACCTTTAATAATTTACCCAATGGGTCTATGGGGAGTTTTGGAGTTACGGGTGCTTCGGTGACCGACTTTAAAATGAAAGTAAGTGGCTTTTAAAAAAATAATTAATAATTACTTAACCTGAAATACCAAAAGAGGGCGGTTGTCTAAACAATCGCTCTCTTTTGTTTGAGTGATTAAATACGAGAAGAACTGGTTTGCTCTAGCTGCTGAACAATTTCATCTAAAGCTTTAATGCGTTTCACTTGGTCCCATAATTCTTTCGCTTGAGGATAGGCTTTGGTCATCATACCTAACCACTGCTTATAACGGCCAACCATCCCAATTTCTGTTTTTGCTTGACCATTTAAAAAACGAATTTGTAAGTCAACCAGTTGTTCCCAAGTAAACAGTGCTTCATCCATATTTTGGCGAATACATTGTGTTAAATCTGGAGTAGTCACTGCACCACGGCCAATCATTAAATCTTCACAGCCAGATTGTTGCTGGCAAGCTCTAGCATCAGCATTGGTCCAGATTTCGCCGTTAGCAATCACATTAATTTTTAAAGCTTCTTTAATAGGCAGAATTTTTTCCCAATAAGCTGGTGGCGTATAACCATCTGCTTTAGTTCGAGCATGTACAGTTAACCAGCTTGCACCCGCATCTTCAACAGCATGGGCGTTTTCCATGGTGTGGTTTTCATCTAGATAACCTAAACGCATTTTTGCTGAAACAGGGATGTGCGCAGGTACAGCATCTCGAACAGCTTTAATGAGCATATGTACTACGTCTGGTTCATCAAGAAGTACCGAACCACCTCGATGTCGATTAACGGTTTTTGCAGGACAACCAAAATTAAGGTCAATTGCAGGAGCACCCAGCTCAACGACTTTTGCCGCATTTGCTGCAAGCATCTCTGGATTATTGCCTAAGAACTGAACGTGTACAGGTGTTCCAGCAGCTGTTTTACCATCATTTTTAAGTTCAGGACAAAAACTATAGTAAATATGGTCTGGCAAAATACTGTCTGTAACGCGAATAAACTCGGTTACACACCAGTCGAAGTGACCAACAGATGTGAGTGTATCCCGCATGATCGGGTCAGTTAAACCTTCCATTGGAGCGAGTATGAGTTTCACAGTCTGAGTCACCTGAGCAAAACAAAAACAGCGTTATACGGGATATGTATAACGCTGTCTAGTAGTGCTGAAATTTTAATTGTTTTATCGACCCAATATCATCTCAAGCACAAATTTACTGCCAATAAAACCGATCGCTAATAATGCAAAACCAATTAAGGTAAAACGAATCGCTTTTTGTCCGCGCCAGCCAAGTTTATAGTGGCCAATCAATAAAGAGCCATAAATAAACCATGAAATAATACTAAATACGGTTTTATGAGCGAGATGCTGGGCAAAGAAGCTATCAACTGTTAAGAAACCAAACGCGAGAGCAATGGTTAATAAAATAAAACCAGTAATGATGAGGTCAAATAATAAAGACTCCATGGCCTGAATGGATGGAAGTAAATTGACCCAAATACGTTTTTTTTGTTTCTTTTTGAGTTCACGGTTTTGGAACCATATCAAGATCGCATGTATGGTTGCCATCAGTAAAACAGCATAAGCAGAAAGTGAAAGAATAATATGAGTATCTAAACCTAATGAATGCTGTTCAATAAACTGATCGGGACGGCTAAATGCAAAACCTAAAATAAGACCAATCGCCGCTACAGGAATGCCGAGCAAGTTTAAGGGTACAATCGGGCGGAAAGTACTAAAAACTAAGCTTAACAACAACATAAGTCCTGATGTAAAAGACACCAGATTAAAAACATCGTAGTTAATTCCTGATGGCGTCAGCATGGCATGACATAAAACTGTGCCATGTAACAGCAGTGCTAAGGTCGTAACAAAAGCAAATAACCATGGGTTTGGTTCACGTTTTGACATTAAACGTATGAACAGATACCAGAAAGAAGTGGTATATGCGATGAGTGCCAAAATTGTGTAAACCAAGGGGAGGCTAATCATGTCAAACCTTTTTCAGGATTAATTCATCTAGATAAGATATAAATTCGCTGCGAACTAAAGTATCCTATAGCATTCTATGCATAAATTTTCTATTTCGAGAAAGATTTTTTTGCAACTAGCCATTTTAAGCGGATTTTGCAATGTTTGATACCTTAACAGAACGACTCACGCAGAGTTTAAGAAATGTTACTGGCTCAGGGCAGCTGACCGAAGACAATATTAAAGATACCTTACGTGAAGTACGTATGGCTCTTCTTGAAGCCGATGTCGCGTTACCTGTAACTCGTGAATTTATCGCGAAAGTTAAGGAAGAGGCATTGGGCCAAGAAGTGATGACGCAGTTATCTCCAGGCCAGGCATTTGTAAAAATTGTCTATGATGAACTCACCAAGATGATGGGTGAGGCTAATGAAACACTGGATTTAAGTGCTAAGCCTCCAGTTGTGGTATTACTTGCTGGTTTACAAGGTGCAGGTAAAACAACTACAGCAGCCAAGTTGGCACGTTTCTTAAAAGAACGTCAAAAGAAAAAAGTAATGACCGTTTCTGCCGACGTTTATCGTCCGGCAGCGATTAAACAGTTAGAAACTGTGTCAGCAGAAGTTGGTGCAGGCTTTATTCCATCAGATCCTTCTGAAAAACCAATTGATATTGTTAACCGTGCAATTGAACAGGCAAAAATCCAGTTTGCTGATGTGTTGATTGTCGATACAGCGGGTCGTTTACATGTCGATGAAGACATGATGGATGAAATTAAAGAGTTACATGCAGCAGTTAAGCCAACTGAAACTCTGTTCGTGGTTGATGCCATGACAGGTCAGGATGCTGCAAATACAGCAAAAGCATTCAATGATGCTTTAGCACTTACAGGTGTGATTCTTACTAAAACTGATGGTGATGCGCGTGGCGGTGCGGCACTTTCTGTGCGTGCTATTACCGGTAAGCCAATTAAGTTCTTAGGTATGGGCGAAAAGCTTGATGCTTTAGAACCATTCCATCCGGATCGTGTTGCCCAACGTATTTTAGGTATGGGTGACGTACTTTCTTTAGTCGAAGAAGTTGAACGTAAAATCGACAAAGAAAAAGCCGAAAAAATGGCGAAAAAATTGCAAAAAGGCGGCAGCTTCAACTTTGAAGATATGCTGATGCAATTTGAGCAAATGAAGAAGATGGGCGGCATGATGGGCTTCTTAGACAAGTTGCCAGGCATGAGCAGTGCAGGAATTCAGCAAGCAATTGAGCAAGCGAACCCTGAAAAACAAGTCAAGAAGATGGAAGCGATTATCCAGTCAATGACTGTTAAAGAGCGCCGTAATCCGGACTTAATGAACCCAAGTCGTAAAAAGCGTATTGCGGCAGGTTGTGGTATGGATGTTGCTGAAGTGAATAAACTCATTAAGCAACAAGCACAAATGGCCAAAATGATGAAGAAGTTTGCGAATCCATCTGGTATGAGCAAAATGATGCGTTCATTAGGCAATATGCAAAAACAATTTGGCGGTGGCGGCGGTATGGGACCACTATTTGGTAACAACGACCAAAAGAAATAAAACCATAAAATAAAAGGCGCCTAGAGCGCCTTTTATTTTGCAGAGTATTTATTCATCTTTAGGATGATAAGCAATATATTGTTGCAACCCTTTAAGTAAAAGATCTGTTTCAACAGTAGGTTGGTACTTCTGTAGAAATTTTGCAAAAAGAGGAGCATCGCCACCTGTGAGGAGTAGTTTCTTAGGTGATTGTTGCATAATGCTTTCAATCGTACTAATGAGGCCCAGTAAAATACCATGATGTACTGCATCTACGGTGTTATTGCCTGGATTTAGATTATCAAAAGCCGAATCAGGAATTTTAATGCCTTTGGTATTTTGAATCAGTGCATCACGCTGTAAATAAAGGTTTGGCAGAATATAACCGCCTAAATGCTGTTTGCCTTTGGTTAAATCAATGGTAAGCGCTGTTCCACAACCAATAATGCAATAGTTTTCTTTTTCCTCAGCAACAGCGAGTACCTGTAGCCAGCGGTCAATCCCGAGCTGACTTGGAACTTCATAGCCACATTGTAAACCTGCATATTCAGCATGCACTTTGGCAAAAATAACAGGAATTTCTAGCCATTTTAGAATTTGCTGAATACGCTGATTATTTTCGGTATCGAGAACCGAAGAAATCCCAATACGATGCAAGCCTTGATGTTTAAAGTGTTGGATTAATCCCAGTAATAAATCGGCAGGAGACTGTAAATGTAACTCAGCTGCATGTTCAATAATTTGCTGATTTTCAGTAATCCAGTATTTTAAACGGGTGTTTCCGATATCAAGCCATAAACTTTTCATGGGAAAAATACCTGATTACTGAGTGGTTTGTGGTCTTAGACGACCTTGATAAAACTGCTGTGGTTCAGGAGTTTCAAGAATCACCGCACCTTCATTAGAGATTCCAACGAAACGGCCATATACCAGTCCTTGACTATGTTCGAACTGAACTAACTGATTAAGCCATGCTGCATGGTGGTTAAAACGTCCTGCAAGGTTATAACAACCATGATCAAACCAGCGGGCTGCATTTTGAATTGCAACATAAAGCTCCGAAATTAACTCAAGACGACTCATTTGCTCTAGGCCTAAATCTTCTAGAGACGTGATCGGTTGATCACTATCAGTGACTGGTGGTGTTTTTAAATTAATACCTACACCCACAATCGCCTGATGTTGGGAAAGAGGTTCAACCAAAATTCCGCCCCATTTTCCTTGTGTACTATACAAATCATTTGGCCATTTCACTTGTAGGCTCAAAGGTTGTAGCTGTGGAATTTGTAAAATATTCAACGCAACTTCAAGTGCTAAGCGACCATCTAAGGGTGTTCGAGTTTGCACCAATGTGCTTAAATAAATGTTTCCTTCAGGTGAAATCCATTGCCGTTGATGTTGACCTCGCCCTTGAGTTTGTTGAGCACTGCAAACCAAGCCTGTTGTAATGCCTTTTTGGGCAATTTCACGAATATCATCATTGGTCGAAGTTGTGGTTGCTTTTAATAAAACCACTTCTGGAAGCTGGTTTTTTGCGCTTAAAAGTTGTTGTAGTTGGCGAGTCTCTAAATCCATGTTGAATATGAGCAGAGTGGTAAAACATTTATGGAGTTAATCATATATTTACTCATTGGCGCAATTGCTGGTTTTACTGCCGGACTGTTTGGAGTTGGTGGTGGACTAATTATTGTACCAATTCTCTATGTCGTTTTTACCCAGTTGCACTATGATCCCGCGGTAATCATGCATATTGCAGTCGGAACCTCCCTAGCAACCATTATTGTGACTTCCTTTAGTTCAGTTTCGGCTCATCATAAAAAAGGTGCAGTCCTCTGGCCTGTTTTTCGTAATTTAGCACCGGGACTAGTGATTGGTTCCTTTTTAGGTGCAGGTATTGCCGACCTCTTGTCTGGACAGCATTTACAGCTTCTTATTGGTGTCTTTGCTGTTGTGATGGCTTATCGGATGTTCAAAGGAGCCCATGTTGTGGTTGACCCAACACGTCAGCTTCCTTCAACACCTATGCAATTTATGGCGGGTGGAGGCATTGGTATTGCCTCTGCAATTTTTGGTATTGGAGGCGGAAGCTTAACTGTCCCATATTTAAACCGTCATGGCGTAGTCATGCAAAAAGCAGTTGCGACCTCTGCTGCTTGTGGTTTACCTATTGCTATTGCAGGTGCAATTGGTTTTATGTGGTTTGGTGCTAAAGAGCACATTTCTGTACCTAATACAATTGGATATATCCATATCTACGCTTTTATTGGTATTAGTGTCATGAGTTTTGTCACTGCTAAACTTGGGGCTAAGGTTGCCCACGCATTGTCACCACAAATGCTAAAAAAATGCTTTGCTTGCTTGTTAGTCGTGGTCGGCAGTTACTTTATTTATAAAGGTTTTATGAATTAAAAACGTTTTATTAAAAATATATAGAAAAGAAAGCTTAGACTCTCACGGTTTAAGCTTTTTTTATTTGAAGACTTGAAAAGATTAACGGTGAGTTTTTCATCCGATTTGTGTATGGATTTTGGGTGGGTTGGCTTAAAATGCAATAAAATTGTCAGACAATGACATAGTTTTTAATGGATGGGATCAGTTAAAAACAAGGATGCGAAAGAAAAGCATGGATTAATGCATATAAAAAGTAGCGGGTGATTTATGAATCTCGAAGAGACAGAAAGTCTTTCTGAGCAAATTGTCAAATATATTAGCGAACAGATTATTAGTGGCGAATTGGTTGAAGGCGAACGCATACAAGAGCTTCGTATCGCTAAAGAACTTGACGTAAGTAGGGGATCAGTTCGTGAGGCGCTATTATTACTCGAGCGTACGCATCTCATTGAAATTTTTCCGCGTCGTGGTGCAATTGTTTCGGAAATGTCGGCACAACAGGTCAAAGCGTTGTTTGATACAAATATGATGTTATTGGGGCATATTGTACAACGCATAAGCGAAACATGGCGTGCCCATGAAGCTGATCAATTACAGCTCTTGTTAGAACAGCTTCTTGAGCATGTAAAAGCAGGCGATATCGAAAAATTCTACGATGCTATTTTCCAATATCTTGCTGAACAACAAGATATGGTCGGTAATCCTTATTTAATGAAATTTTATAAAGAATTATTACCATCATTACGTCGTAGTTATTTTTTGACGCTAAATACCTCTAAACGGGAAGTACAAGAAGCGTTTGCATTATTTAAACTCGTGACTGATGCAATTTTAATCCGAAAATCACAACAAGCTGCTTTATTTATGGAAGATTTTTGTCGACACTTACGTAACCTTGTGTTGGAATCGCTGACACGAATGAAACAGATTGAATTGGCTTGGGCGAGACGCTCACGCCGCTAGTTAGGGCATTATGCGTTTAAGCAGTTTAAAACTTTCCGGCTTTAAATCTTTTGCAGATAGTACAACTTTAAATTTTAAGGCGAACCGCACAGCAGTGGTTGGTCCAAATGGTTGTGGCAAATCCAATGTTATTGATGCGATCCGCTGGGTGATGGGGGAGTCAAACGCTCGTCAGCTGCGTGGTGGTAGCATGCAAGATGTTATTTTTACCGGAACATCCAAGCGTAAGCCTGTTGGGGTTGCCAGTGTAGAACTGCGTTTTGACAATACCTATGGCAAATTAGGTGGAGCTTATAACGCTTATAATGAGCTCGCAGTTCGTCGTCAGGTGACTCGCGAAGGTAAATCTGAGTATTTCTTAAATGGTACACGTTGCCGCCGCCGTGATATTACTGACATTTTCTTGGGAACAGGGTTAGGGCCACGCTCTTACGCAGTCATTGAACAAGGCATGATCAACCGCTTGGTTGATGCCAAGCCTGAAGAAATGCGTATTTTCATTGAAGAAGCGGCAGGTGTTTCACGCTATCAAGCGCGTCGACGCGAAACCTTGCAACATCTTGAACATACGGAGCAAAACCTTTCACGCTTGGAAGATATTGCGCTTGAGTTAAAATCGCAGCTTAAAACGCTTAAACGCCAGTCAGAAGCAGCAGTTCAATATAAAACATTAGAAAGCCAGATTCGTACACTCAAAATTGAAATTTTGTCTTTTCAGGCAGAGAAAAGTGTACGTCTACAAGAAGAATATACCGTTCAAATGAATGAACTGGGGGAAACTTTTAAATTAGTTCGTTCAGAATTAAGTACGATTGAACATGATTTAGAATCTACCAGTGCTTTATTTCAGAGACTTATTCAGCAATCTTCACCGTTACAGCAAGAATGGCAACAAGCTGAAAAGAAACTGTCTGAACTGAAAATGACTCTAGAGCAAAAACAAAGTTTATTTCAGCAAAATAGTACAACTCTCGTTCAGTTAGAACAGCAAAAAGCCCAAACTAAAGAACGTTTACAGCTTTCTGAATTGCAACTCGAAACACTGAATAGCCAGTTAGAAGAGCAAACCGAAGCTTTAACTGCAATTGAGCATACAGCAGCTGAAGCAGAGCAAAGTTTTGCCGGTTTACAATCACAGCAACGGCAAGCGCAGCAACAATTTGAGCAAGTAAAAGCTCAGGTTGAAAAACAACAGCAGCAAAAAATGCAAATGTCTGCTCAAATCGAGCAATTAGGCAAAAATGTTCAGCGCATTGAACAGCAAAAAGAAACGCTGCAACATCAAGCAAACCAGATCCAATCGCAAGTACACGAAGATGAACAAGGCGAGCTTGAGCAATTACAGCAGCAGCTTTGTCTTGAAATCTCAACGCTAGAAGCGGAAATTGAGCAGTATGTGCAGCGTATTGAACAAGCTCAACAATCGTATCAGGCAAATAAAAACCAGCAGCAAACGTTAAAAACAGAAATACAGGTCTTATTATCAGAGCAGAAAAACTTAAGCCAGCTTGTTGCTAAACAAAGTCCAAAGCAAAACCAAGATACGCTACGTTTAATGCAGGCTTTAGAGTTAACAGAGCAGGGCAAACCACACGCGCAGATTATTGAAAAGTTTTTAGCAAAATGGTTGCAGGCACATATTGTTGAAACTGAACAAGCCTTTCAGGAAGGAATTGCTCGCCAGTTAAAGCCTTCAGAGCAATCAAGCAAATTTAAGGGGAACCTGATTTGCTTGAATGATTGGATTGCATCGCCACAGCTATCAATATTCTCGAATGTAGCAATTGCACAAGATTTATCTCATGCTTTAAATGAACAAAAACAACTGCAATATGGCCAGTCTATTTTGACTTTAGATGGTTATCATGTCGGGCAAGATTGGGTAATTGCTCTTATGTATGATGACGAAAGCCAAAGTGCGCAAGGTATGCTCAGTCATCGTATTCGTCTAGACGAAATTGAACAAGTTCTTCAAAAGCAGCAACCAGAATTACAAGCATTAGATCAAATTGTAGCTCAGCAAAAAGATGAGTTGGGACAGCTACAAGTTGACTTACAGCAAAAACAACAAGTCATTAAACAAAAACAAAAAGACTTGCAACAGCTTGATGTACAAATTGCCAAGCAACAAACCGCAGCACAAGCATTTTTATTGCAAAAACAGCAATTGAAAGATCAACTCGCTCAATTAGATACACAGCTTGAAGAAGATGCGATGCAAAAAGATGATCTGGAAATTGATTTGCATGCATTGGCAATGAAGCTCGAAACCATTTTACCTGACTATAAAACTTTACAATTTCAGGTAGAAGAATTAACAGAGCAGCTTGAAGAACAGCAACAAGTCTTGCAACAGCAGCAGCAAGAGCGCGAGATTTTACGACGTAATAGTACGCAGACAACTCAACAGATTGAGCTACTTGAAAAAGATATTTCTTTCTTGCAGAGCCAATATCAACAAATTACAGCGCAAATGGAACAGGCGAAAAAGTTTGTGGACCCTATTCAGTTAGAGCTGCCAAACCTTGAGTCAGAGTTTCAACAACAATTTGCTCAAACCGAAAAGCTGCAAAAGACATGGAATGAATGGCAGATTGAGCTTAATAGTGTCCAAGAGAAGCAACAAACGCTTACAGACCAACGCCATCAATACCAACAGCAAGATGAAAAGCTTAGAGAGCAGCTTGAAGCCAAACGTTTAGCATGGCAAGCCGCCAAGTCGGATCGTGAGCACTATCAAGAACAGCTCAAAGAGTTAAATGCCGAGCTTCAAACGGGTTTGAAAATAGATTTAACTGAACACCAGCAAAAACTAGAAAAAGTACAGAAACAGTTTGAAAAAATCGGTGCAGTTAACTTAGCTGCTTCACAAGAGTTTGAAGAAGTTTCTCAGCGTTTTGATGAGTTGAGCCACCAAATTCAAGACTTGGAAAATACGGTAACTCAGTTAAAAGATGCGATGAAGAGCATTGACCAAGAAACCCGTAAGTTGTTTATGTCGACTTTTGATCAGATTAATCAAGAGTTACAAAATCTATTTCCAAAAGTTTTTAATGGTGGTGAAGCCAGTTTAAGTCTTGAGGATGATTGGCAATCTGGGGTTAAGCTCATGGCGAGACCACCGGGTAAGAAAAACAGTTCTCTGGCATTACTTTCCGGTGGAGAAAAAGCGTTAACAGCGTTAGCATTAGTATTTGCTATTTTCAGGTTAAATCCGGCACCGTTTTGTGTACTCGATGAAGTGGACGCTCCACTCGACGATGCGAATGTACAGAGATATTGTAATTTGGTAAAAGAGCTTTCTGAACATGTACAATTCATTTACATTACACATAATAAGCTGGCGATGACCATGGCAACTGACTTGTTGGGTGTAACCATGCCTGAACCGGGTACATCAAAATTAGTCACTGTCAATTTAGAACAGGCAAAAGAATACGGGTTAGTTTCGGAGTCATAGAATGGAAATCAATACGATTATTGGCATCGTTGTTGCCATTATTATCATGCTAGTTGGCTTAAGAATGATTTTAAAAAAGCCGAACCATGCTGAACCCTCGCTAGACAGTGATTTGCATATTAATCCTGAAAGTAATCAACCGGTTATCCCTCGTCATGTACGAGATCAACTTGAACAGCCAGAAGTTACTGTTGCGTCAGCAGCCGTTGCTGAACGAGTGGAACCAACTTTAAGCGAGCCGGCACAGTCAGAAGAAAAGGGAACAAAAGAACTAGAACAGGCTTCACAAGCTCAAACAGTCCAGACACAAGTACCCGTTGAAAATACGCCAGTAGAAGTAGAAGAAGTTAAAGCTGAAGAAAATACTGTTAGCCCAACTGTAAGTGAAAATAGTTCAGTTGAGTTAGTTGATACCGTTTCTACTGAACCAGAAGTTGTTAGCTCATCAGAACCAAAAGTTGCAGAAGTGCAACCGAAAACTGAGCCGGAATTAAGCTTAAATCCAAATATCGAAACTGCTGAAATTGCTGAGTTTGATGGTGAAAGCAACATTCTTGATGTACATTTACATGAGCAGCAGCGTTTTGATGACGAAAGTGCGTTAGCAATGGCTGAGCAGATTATCGCATTAAATGTATATCCAAATCCGCGCCGTGCGTTATCGGGTGATAAAGCACTGAAAGTGCTTTTAAAATATGGTCTACGTTACGGTGAAATGTCTTGTTTCCACCGCTATGAAAATACCGATGAGCCAAGTGCATTGATGTTCTCTGTATTGCGTATGACTGATAATGGTCCTGCTGGTTTCGATTTAGAAACTTTATCGACTGAACAAGTTCAAGGCTTAGCATTTTTCCTTGCACTTCCAAACAGCAAAGCTGTTACCGGTTTTGACATGATGACCAGTATTGCAGGCCTTATTGCTCGTGAAATTGATGGTAAGGTTTATGATGAAAATAACCTTGAATTTACGCCACAGTTAAAAGAACATTGGCGCCATCATGTGATTGATTATCGTCCAGCACAGGAAACAGCCTAGTTTAAATTTTTGGTATAGGTTGCGATAATTGTAATATATCTAGTCGCAGCTCAGGGTGGAGAAATTTCCACCCTTTTTTATGGTGAATAAAATAATGGCAATAACTTCCGTGATCGAACAGATGCGTCAGCTTATTCAACTGATTGCAAAGCATAACCATGCCTACTATGTCATGGATCAGCCGACAATCTCGGACAGTGAATATGATCATTTATTTCATCAGTTAAAAGCTTTAGAAGAACAATATCCGGAACTTGTACAAGCCGACTCACCAACAACGAAAGTAGGTGGTCAAGCGCTTTCAAAATTTGAGAGTGTGACACATGTGGTGCCAATGCTTTCACTTGGTAATGTATTTAACCAAGAAGACTTATTTGCATTTGCACGCCGTGTAGAAGAGCGACTTCCGAACCAGAAAGTACAATATGAAGTTGAGTTAAAACTCGATGGCCTTGCGATTTCACTATGGTATGAAAATGGTGTACTCGTTCGCGGCGTAACCCGTGGGGATGGCGAAACGGGTGAAGTCATTACTCAAAATGTTAAAACCATTCGTAACTTACCTAAAGTTCTGCATTCAGAAAAATATGAAATACCTCGTCTACTTGAAGTACGTGGTGAAGTATTGATGCCAAAGTCTGGTTTTGAAAAACTCAATGCTGACCAAGAAGCAAAGGGAGAAAAAACCTTCGCTAACCCTCGAAATGCAGCCGCTGGAAGTTTAAGACAACTTGATCCAAATATTGCTGCTGCTCGACCTTTGGCATTTTATGCGTATGGGATTGCACAGTGTGAACCAAATCATGGCCTAACAACCATGCATGATAGCTTGCAATGGTTAACGGAACTTGGGTTCCAAATTGCTGAGCGTCAGTACTTGTGTAATTCAATTCAAGAAGTACAGCAGCGCTATGAGCAAATTCAGCAAGAACGTCCAAACTTGCAAGTTGAAATTGATGGCATGGTGGTGAAGGTTGATAACCTAAAACAGCAACAGCAGCTTGGTTTCTTAAGTCGTGAACCACGCTGGGCAACTGCTTATAAATTCCCGGCACAAGCTGCATTAACTACAGTTGAGCAGATTGACTGGCAAGTAGGGCGTACAGGGACTTTGACACCAGTAGCACGCTTAAACCCTGTTTTTGTAGGTGGTGTAACTGTTTCTAATGTAACGTTGCATAATATTGGGGAAATTCATCGTCTGGATGTACGCATTGGCGATACGGTAAGTGTATATCGTACGGGTGACGTGATCCCTAAAGTAGAAAAAGTTTGGCCGGAGTTCCGTCCTGCTGAAGCAGAAGTTGTTCATTTACCAGAGTCCTGCCCAGTATGTGCTTCGCCTGTAGTGATGCCTGAAGGTGAGGCTCTTGCACGTTGTTCAGGCGGTTTATATTGTGCTGCACAGCGTATTGAAGCCATTCGTCACTTTGTATCGCGTAAAGCGATGGATATCGAGGGTTTGGGAGATCGTTGGGTAGAATCTTTATTACGTCTCGATTTACTTAAAGATGTTGCTGATATTTACCATTTGCATGAGCACAGAGAAACTCTGTTGGGCATCGAAAAAATGGGAGAAAAGTCAGTACAGAACTTAATAGATGCGATTGAAGCAAGTAAGAAAACAACTCTAGCACGTTTTATTTATGCATTAGGTATTCGTGGAGTAGGTGAAACAACGGCTAGAATGTTAGCAAATACATTTCAGACACTTGAGGCTCTTAAAGCTGCGAATGTAGAAGCTTTAAAGAAAACTCCAGATGTAGGGGATATTACAGCAGAGTGGATTGCTGACTTTTTCTTGGCACCGCATAACATTGAAGTGCTCGATCGTTTAATTGCCGCAGGAATTCATTGGGATGCGCCAACAGCACCAACGCGACAACCTTTAAATGGTGAAAGCTGGGTACTTACAGGTACATTAGAGCAAATGACCCGTGATCAGGCCACTCAAATGCTACAAGCATTAGGTGCACGAGTAAGTGGGAGTGTTTCTAGCAAAACGAAATGTGTAGTTGCTGGTGAGAAGGCGGGTTCAAAATTAGAAAAAGCTGCAAAGTTAGGTATTCCTGTCATGAATGAAACAGATTTCTTATCACTCATGGCAGGCTATGGGCAAACTTTGAGCTAAAAGGTTAGCGAATAAGAACCATTGATTTTAGTTACAAATTTATAAATTGATGGTTTTTGCCATATTTGAACGCTTGTCTGAGCTTATAAATCGGACAAGCGTTTCTTTTTGCAAAGGAAATTTAAATAACTTAAACTGCAAATGCGTATGTTTCTCATTTTAATTTGATAAAAATCATAAACTTAACTATTTTTTGTTTTGCAATCATTTTTAAGTTTGCCCATAATAGACTCATACGATAGGAGATTTATTATGCGTGGCAATCCAGAAGTCATAGACTATTTAAATATGCTCATTGGCGGAGAGTTGGCTGCCCGTGATCAATATTTAATCCATTCTCGTATGTATGAAGATTGGGGCTTAAACAAGATTTATGAACGTATTGACCATGAGATGCAAGAAGAAGCGTCTCACGCCGATGCGATTATTCGTCGTGTATTATTTTTAGGTGCCAAACCAAACATGCATCGTGAAGATATCAATGTTGGTACAGACGTTGTATCTTGCTTAAAAGCTGATTTAGCACTTGAATATCATGTGCGTGAAAAATTAGCGACAGGTATTAAACTTTGTGAAGAAAAAGGCGACTACATCAGTCGTGACATGTTACGTCAACAATTATCAGATACTGAAGAAGACCATACTTATTGGCTTGAAAAACAGTTGCGTTTAATTGAACTGATTGGCCTACAAAATTATATCCAGTCTCAAATTTAATGACTTGAAAAACCCAGCTTAGGCTGGGTTTTTCATTGGCTCATTTTAATAAAATGAAGTCACCATTTAAATGTTAATTCTGCCAAATTGAATATATTCAAAGCCTTACTACATAAGGCTTTGGCAGTTACAAAAAAGTCAGAAAATTTGTATCAGACCCCATGTTTTTTTTGTGGAATTGGATATAATTTCGCCAACAAAAACCCTTGCCTAGAAATTTAATGAGGCAAGGGTTTTTCTATGGGGAATCGGTTGGTATGGATCGCCAATGGTTTTATGGTGAGCTTCGCGTATATGTTATTTTCCAAACCTGCTGTTTTAGATACAGCTACTCTCTTAAGTACACAACGATTAGCAACTCGTCTTAGCTTTTTTAGCTTGGGCTTTGCGATATCTGCATGGGCACCACTTATTCCGTATGCTCAGCAACGTTTAAACCTAAATCACGCAAATTTTGGTTTATTGCTGCTTTGTATGGGAATCGGCTCAATGATTGCTATGCCTGCGACAGGGGCTTTAGTTAAGCGTTGGGGATGTCGTCCATTAATTGCTGTGGCGACCATACTCTTGATGGTATTACTACCAAGTTTAACGATCTGGCATAGTCTTGTATCGATGGCTGTAGCGTTATTCATTTTTGGTACGGCAGCAGGTAGTCTTGGTGTTGCTATCAATTTACAAGCAGTTGTGGTGGAAAAGCACAGCTTACGTGCGCTCATGTCTAGTTTTCATGGTATGTGTAGCCTTGGCGGTTTAATCGGTGCCATGCTTGTCACAGCACTATTAGCAATTGGTCTTTCACCACTCATGAGCACATTGTCTGTGGTGATGGTTTTATTGGTGGTGAGCTTTGTTGCCATTCCATCTGCCTTAACAACATTTGAGCAAGATGAACAAGGTGCAGCGGAAATAACTGACGCGCCTAAAAAATCTTCACGTCCGAACGGTACGATCCTTTTGATTGGGATGATGTGTTTTATTGCCTTTTTGTCAGAAGGTGCAGCAATGGATTGGGGGGGAATTTATTTAACCAGTAAATACCAGCTTAATCCTGCCTTTGCTGGGCTGGCTTATACTTTCTTCGCGCTTAGTATGACAAGTGGTCGTTTTGCAGGCCATATCTTGTTAAAACAGTGGGGTGAGAAAACTATTGTGACTTATAGTGCAATTGTTGCTGCTCTTGCTATGGTCACTATTGTGATGGCACCTGTTTGGCAAGTTGTCGTATTGGGTTATGCACTTTTAGGTTTAGGCTGTTCTAATATTGTACCAGTCATGTTCTCTCGTGTTGGACGCCAAAATGATATGCCTAAAGCAGCGGCATTGTCTTTAGTGTCAACGATTGCTTATACAGGTTCATTAAGTGGCCCGGCCTTAATTGGTTTGATTGGCCAGTGGACTAGCCTAACCACTGTCTTATCAGGAGTGGCGGTTTTATTAACCATGATTGCTATACTCAATCGCTTTACTCTTGTGAAGGCAAAGTAATCTAAGCTTGCTTACCAACAGCGGAACATCGAGTAAAACATCCTCGATGTTCCATAAGCTTAAATTATTATAAGACATGGTAAGTGGGTTGATACTTTTCTTGTAAGGACAACTTAGACTTTGTGAATGTCGGAGAATTTTCTAAATCCTTCAAGAAATTATTTCGCCAATCGCTCAGGTCAGTAGCTGCTAAACCTTCTATTAACTGTTCATAACGATTAATACGTTCAGCTTTAGACATCTCTAGAGCGGTTTTTAAAGAATCCATCATGGCTGCTCTATCTAATGGATCAACAATCAATGCTTGAGTCATTTGTTCAGCAGCACCGGCATATTTAGATAAAATCAGCACACCTGGGTTCTCTGGATCTTGAGCCGCAATATATTCTTTTGCGACCAAATTCATACCATCACGTAATGAGCTAATCCAGCAAATGTCAGAACGACGATAAATATGCATCAAGCTGTCATGTTGAACTGTGTCGAAGCAACAGTCGATAGGTCGCCAATCTTCATGAGCAAACTCTTCATTAATCAGTTCTAATTTGGCCTTAAAGCGTTGGTATAAGCGTTGATAGGCCGGAATATCTGTACGTGAAGGCGTTGCAACTTGAAGGTGACGTACCAATCCATGATATTCAGGATTAGTTTCAAGAAAGGTTGCAAATGCATTGAAACGCTCAAGTAAACCTTTTGAATAATCAATCCGGTCAACCCCAATAATTGTTTTTTGACGTGGTATATCTTCAAAGTTAAATACGTATGGGGTATGAAAGGCCTGTTGTGCTTGGCGCTGAATAAGCTCTGGTTGAACACCAATAGGATAGGACTTAATCAAGATTTGACGTTTTTTATAACTGATTCTGTCGCTTAGTATTTTTTGAGCTTCAAGTAAGCCCATACAAGTTTGCATACAGGTGTTCTGATCGGTTTGAGTTTGTAAACCAATCACATCATATTGGCAAAGATCTTGGACCAATTGTAGTGCAACTGGGATCTTGCGCCAGATATTTAAGCTTGCGAAAGGAATATGCAAAAAGAAACCGATTTTATTTTGCATACCTAATTCACGGCAATGACGAGCTACGCTGAAAAAGTGATAGTCATGCACCCAAATCAGATCATCAGGCTGAGTAATCTGCTGTAATTTTTCAGCAAATAAACGATTTACCTTTTGGTAGGTATTATATTCTTCTGCATTATATTCGATCAGGTCATCTCGATCATGCATGGCAGGCCATAATACTTTATTGGCAAAACCACAGTAGTACTGTGCATATTGCTGATGTGTAAGAGGGCAGGTAATGTAGTCGATCCCATGAGAATATGCCTGATCGAATTCAGGCGCTTCAGTATCGGTAATTTGCTGACCATTCCAGCCTAACCAAATGCCGTTACTATCATTTAATGCGTCTTGTACAGCTACTGCAAGGCCACCTGCTGAAGCCTTACCCGATGGCATACTAATTCGATTCGATAACACGATTAATTTAGACATATTTGTTCTCCATTCTGATCTTGACTATTTTTGACGTATAACTTTTTTATTTTTTCTAGGAAGAAAAAAAGAAAATTAGAAACACTATTAATATCTTTTAATCTATATTGAGCTTCTGTTTCACCAGAACCTACTTTAATTGAAGTGCCAAACTGTTGATTAATAAAAGTGAAACCTGTTTCATCCGTTAAATCATCTCCTATAAATATGGGATGGGTTAGCGGTAAATTAAGATGATTTAATATTGTTTGTATTGCTTTGCCTTTATCTGCCTGTTTAGGTAATAATTCAACGACAAATTTTCCTCTATTTAATTTTAATTGAGGATAAAAATATTTAATCTGTTGCATAATATAAATTGCATTATTTTCTAATTCCGGGTTTTTTCGATAATGTAAAGCAATAGAATGTCCTTTATCCTCAATTAATAAATCGGGATATTTTTCACAAGAATTTATAATATCTTCTTTTAATTTTTGAAAATTAATATCGCTTAAATCTGGGCGAATATAAGTATCAGAATCAAAATAAATATCTAAACCATGTAAGCCCGCTATAGGTAATTCAATAGACTGAAGTAGCTTACTTGCTGTTTCAACATCACGTCCTGTTACAGCAATCACCGGTATATTTAATTCAATAATTTTTTTTATAACTTCTAAGGTAGTATTTGGAATAAAACTATGTTCAGGATGAATTTGAAATGGAGCTAATGTTCCATCAATATCCAGAAATAAACAATAATTTTTATCTGTAGGTAAGGTATTTATAATATCATTGGGTGTAACAAAATATGTATCTTTTTCTCTCCCATCAGATATTATACTTTGATTGTTCATATTTGCCTGCCCATATTTTTTGATCAATATTTAATCTTCTAACATTAAAATGAATTGATGAGTCATTTTTTTTAATAAAAAAACATAAGTATTAACATTAATTACATTGCATGATGGATTTATGGGTGAAGTGTGGATTATGTTGTTTTTTGATTTGCTTCAATGTTTAGATAATTAAATTTTTGTATATTTCATATAAATATTTTAGGTCTTATTTATCAATATATTTCAGAATATTTAACAGCCGTAAATAGTTGTTTTTAATTTTTTGAATTCAATTTTTATATTGATTTTAAAAGATATTTTAAATTGATATTAATATATAATTTCCATAAATTTGTCTTTGAGCGTGCATATGAAGTTACAAAATAAAATTTTATTGATTACAGGTTGGGGAGTAGGAATAGAACCTTTGCAATCGTTAAAATTAGGTTTAACGAAAGCTGGGTATGACACGCAACTTATTAATATTTTTAATGTTTTAGGTGGTGACTTTCACGAGCAGCTTGATTTTTTAACTGATATTGATGTGGTTGTAGGTTGGTCTTTAGGTGGACAGTTAGCAACATACCTGATTGACTTTTTTTATAAACAAACGGGCCAAACTAAAACGTTAATTACGCTTGCCTCTAATCCTTGTTTTGTGGCTAATACCTCGTGGCATACTGCTATGCCTGCTGATGTATTTAGTCAATTTAAAGCATCCTTTTTACAGAATCCCCAAGCTACTTTAAAACGTTTTTATTATTTAATTACACTTGGCTCATCTCAGGCAAAACAAGATTGGCTTAGTGTACAAAACATAGCAAATCCGCCCTCAAATAAACTGTTGTTAGAAGGTTTGCAAATGCTTGAGCAGCTAAATTTGGTAGATAACTTGAAAACCTATCCGGGACGACAGCTTCACCTGTTTGCTGAACAAGATAATGTCGTTCCTTGCAAGATTGTTGAAAATTTTAAAGATATAGTGACAGAAAACATGAGTTATAAGCTAATAAAAGATGCTACACATGCTTTTCCCTACTTACAGGTAGAAAGAACAATTGAAGAAATCTGCCAATTTTTAACAATTCATCAGCAAAGTTCATAAGCTTTGATTGATCTCGCAATTTTCTTTCATTCTTAACAGGTTTAACATGTGCTAAATGAAAGATTTGATTGCTGTAAAAGGGTATAGAGGATGACCGATAATTTTGATTTGGAACATATTTGGCATCCATATACTTCAATGACCCAACCTTTACCCACATTTAAAGTGAAGCGTGCCTATGGGGCAACGATTGAACTTGATGATGGTAGAACTTTAATTGATGGTATGTCATCTTGGTGGTGTGCAATTCATGGCTATAACCACCCTGAACTTAATCAGGCAGTGACCGACCAGCTACAAAATATGTCTCATATCATGTTTGGCGGTTTAACTCATGATCCTGCTATTGAACTTGGCAAAATTCTTTTAAAAATTACACCGCCGAGTCTCGATAAAATTTTTTATGCAGACTCAGGTTCGGTTGCCGTTGAAGTTGCTTTGAAAATGGCTGTGCAATTCTGGACAGCACAAGGCCAGCCACAAAAAACAAATTTTATTACTACACGTTCTGGTTATCACGGTGATACATGGAATGCGATGTCTGTTTGTGATCCAGTGACAGGCATGCATCAGATTTTTGGTACCAGCTTACCGAACCGTCTTTTTGTAGCAGCTCCGCAAACCAAATTTCATGAGGAGTGGAACCGAGAAGATATTGCCGAGTTAGAGCAAGCTATTCAGCAAAATCATGAAAACCTTGCTGCACTGATTATTGAGCCGATTGTCCAAGGGGCAGGAGGCATGCGCTTTTATCACCCTGAATATTTACGTCAGGCTAAAGCGCTTTGTGAAAAATATCATCTGTTGTTAATTTTTGATGAAATTGCCACTGGTTTTGGCCGTACAGGTAAGCTCTTTGCTTGGGAACATGCTCAAGTCGAGCCGGATATTATGTGCCTAGGTAAAGGGTTAACAGGCGGTTATATGACTTTGTCTGCGACCTTAACGACAAAGTATGTAGCAGAAACCATTAGTCGCGGTGAGGCTGGGGTATTTATGCACGGCCCAACTTTTATGGCCAATCCACTCGCTTGTGCCGTTGCTTTAAAAAGTACGCAATTATTAATTGAGCAAGATTGGCAGGCCAATATTAAGCGAATTGAGCAACAGCTTAGCCAATATTTAATGCCTTTAAATCAGCTTGATTATGTTGCTGATGTACGAGTGCTCGGTGCAATTGGTGTGGTAGAACTCACCTTTAATGTCGATATGAAAACTTTACAGCAACAATTTGTAGAGCGTGGAATCTGGATTCGTCCTTTTGGAAAATTAGTTTATGTCATGCCGCCTTATGTCATCACTCAACAAGAGTTAAGTGACTTGCTCGAACAGTTGGTTGAAGTAGTTAAAACGATGCAGGGGGCACATTAAGATGTCATTGCTCGATCATTTTGCTACAGAGTTAGATGAGTTAAAACGACAAGGTAATTTCAGACAATTTACCCAAAATGTGCAGCATGGCCGTTTTATTACAATTCAAAATAAAACGATGCTCAATTTAGCTTCAAATGACTATCTTGGGTTGGCAGCTGATATTGATCTTCGCCAAGAATTTTTAGATTGCTATCCATTAGAACGTAGCTATTTTAGTTCTTCATCTTCACGTTTATTAACGGGCAATTTTGATGAATATGAACAGTTGGAAAATAGCCTAAGCCAAGCATTTGGTGGTCGGGCGGCTCTATTATTTAATAGTGGCTACCATATGAATATTGGTATTTTGCCCGCTGTTGCTGATAGTAAAACTTTAATTCTGGCAGATAAGTTAGTTCATGCCAGTATGATTGATGGGATCCGTTTGTCTGGTGCCCAGTATGTGCGGTATCGACATAATGATTTACAGCATTTAGAGCAACTTCTACAAAAGTATCATGATGATGACCAGATTGAACGAATCATTGTGGTCACGGAAAGTATTTTTAGTATGGATGGCGATGAAACAGATTTAACCGCTTTAGTCCAGCTTAAAAAACGCTTTGCTAAAACCATGTTATATGTCGATGAAGCGCATTCAATTGGCGTACGTGGACAGCAGGGTTTAGGGTGTGCCGAACAATATAATGTAATTCAGGAAATTGATTTTCTAGTTGGTACCTTGGGTAAAGCGCTAGCAGCAGTCGGTGGTTATATTATTTGCCATCCAATTATTAAAGATTATCTCATTAATAAAATGCGCCCGCTTATTTTTAGTACTGCTCAACCTCCGATTGTTATGGCTTGGGCAAATTTTATTTTTCAAAAAGTATTAAACG
Source organism: Acinetobacter sp. 148 (assembly GCF_031196675.1). Lineage (NCBI taxonomy): Bacteria > Pseudomonadati > Pseudomonadota > Gammaproteobacteria > Moraxellales > Moraxellaceae > Acinetobacter > Acinetobacter sp. 148. The sequence continues at coordinate 113,795 of NZ_JAVIMT010000071.1, forward strand.
CTCAATCTCAACGTAAACATTTAAAAAATATTAGCCAATATCTTCAACAAGCAGTGGTGCAAAAGGGGTATGTGAGTCCATCGACTAGCCATATTATTCCAGTGATTGTGGGAGAAAGTCAGGCTGCTATCGATAAGGCGAAACAGGTTCAGGAAAGCGGTTTTTATGCCATGCCTGTACGTCCACCAACAGTACCTAAAAATAGTTCGCGTTTGCGCATTTCCTTAACATCAATGGTTGAGCAACATGAACTTGAAGCCTTGGTGAGTTTCCTGTGAGTTTGAATAAAAATTTGGTTGCCCAACGTTTTGCTAAAGCAGGGCAAAGCTATTCAAAGCATGCAATTGTCCAAAAACAAATTTGCCAAAACTTAACGAACTTACTAAAGCAATTTTGTCCAAGCACGATGTCACGTGTCTTTGAAATTGGTTGTGGTTCTGGCAATTTAACTCGTCTGCTTGTTGAATCTTTTCAAATTGAAGATTTAGTTTTAAATGATTTGTATGCAGAGGTGCAACAGCACTTTAATCATGAAGAACATGTGAAATGGTTAATTGGAGACGTTGAAACCTTAGAACTCCCTCAGCAGCTCGATATGATTGTTTCCGGTTCAGCTTTGCAATGGATGCAAGATTTACCACGGTTACTTCAACATTGCGATGCTGCTTTAAATGAGCAAGGCTGGCTATGCTTTTCAACATTTGGTCCTAAAAACCTCATTGAAATTAAAGAGTTAACTGGACAAGGTTTAAATTATTGGAATCTTGAAAATTGGAATAGTGCCTTAACTCAGGCTGGTTTTGAGATTTTGCATTTGGCACAGTCAGAAACTCAGCTTTATTTCGATTCGCCTAAAGCTGTGTTGCAGCATTTAAAAGCAACAGGTGTAACAGCAACTGCTCAGCATCGTTGGACTAAGCAATCTTTACAGCAGTTTTATCAAGATTATGACCGGTTTAAGCACACCGAGGGGTACTCCCTAACATATCACCCGATTTATTGTATTGCCCGGAGAATGAAGTAAATGAGTGGCCAGATCTATTTTGTGAGTGGGATTGATACCGAAATTGGTAAAACCTACGCGACAGGTTTCTTAGCAAAATTATGGACTGAGCAGGGGAAAAAAGTAATTACCCAAAAACTTATTCAAACAGGTAATGCTGATATCTCTGAGGATATCCAGAAGCATCGTGAAATTATGGGGCAAGGCTGGTTTCAGGAAGATCATGACAAGCTGACTATGCCGGAAATCTTTAGTTATCCTGCTTCACCTCATTTAGCAACGCGTCTTGATAACCGAGAGATCGATATTCAAAAAATTGAGAATGCGACTCAAACATTGGCTGAGCGTTTTGAAATTGTATTGTTAGAAGGTGCAGGTGGCTTAATGGTACCCTTAACCACCAGTTTACTTACTATTGATTACGTTGCTCAGCATCAGTTTCCTGTTATTTTGGTGACGTCTGGTCGTTTGGGGAGTATTAACCATACATTGCTTAGTCTCGAGGCACTTAAGTCACGTGGTCTGAAATTAAAAGCTTTGGTTTACAACCTAAAAGATGAATCAAAAGATCCATTAATCTCTCAAGATACTTCAAATTATTTGAAGGACTATTTAGCCATTCATTTCCCTGAAGCTGAATGGATTGAATTAGCAAAAATGAATGAATTAAAAAATTAGGCCATAAAAAACCGCTCTAAATTGAGCGGTTTTTTTGATTTAAAAGCTTTACTTAGAACTTTTTAAATCCACGGTTAAAACCAGTCGATTTGCGCTGATTGCCTGTGTTAGCTGGCGCTTCTTTTTCATCATCACGACGTTGCTGACGTAAGTAACCACCACGGCGTGCTGCCATTGGCTTTTCTGTCATACGTTCAGTGCGACGTTTTGCCATACCAAATAAGCCTGTACCTTGACGTGGTTTTAACTCAACAGATTTTGCCAAGTTATCGATGTCAGTTTTGTCGAGTTCCATCCAGCGACCAGTACGTAATTCGCGTGGTAAAATGACTGTACCGTAGCGAGTACGCAATAAGCGGCTTACTTTAAGGCCTTGTGATTCAAAAATACGGCGTACTTCACGGTTACGGCCTTCTTTCACTACAACTTGATACCAGCGGTTAATACCTTCACCACCAATTTCAGAGAAAGATTCGAATTTGGCAGGGCCATCTTCAAGCTCTACACCATTGACCATGTTTTGACGTAATTGTGGTGTTACTTCACCCATTACACGTACAGCATATTCACGTTCAATTTCATTAGATGGATGCATTAAGCGGTTAGCAAGCTCGCCATCGTTTGTAAAAAGTAATAAACCTGTACTGTTAATATCTAGACGGCCTACCATTACCCAACGGTCATTTGCAATTTGTGGTAAATGATCAAATACGGTTGGACGCTTTTCAGGGTCATTACGTGAACAGATTTCACCCTCTGGTTTATAATAAATCAGTACACGACGACGAATTTCATCTTCGATCTGGAACTGAACTTTACGGCCATCAATGCGTAATTCATCGCCTGGTTCAATGCGCTCGCCAACTTGGGCAACGCGGCCGTTCACACTCACGCGTCCTGCGGCAATAACCTCTTCCATATATCGGCGAGAACCTAATCCGATTCGCGCTAATACTTTTTGCAATTTTTCACTCATGACAGCACAACCTTAGACATAATGATCAACAGTCCACCTCTTTATGACTTCGGTGCATTTGCATCGAGAGCCATAAATGCTTCCTTGGCGTTCTGCAGGGGAGGCAATTGGCCTAGAGAGGCTAGACCAAAAGCATTCAGAAATTGAGGCGTTGTAATTAGCAACGCAGGTCTTCCGGGTAAATCTCTAAAACCGGCTTCTTTAATCCAGTTCCAGTCAAATAGCGTTCTGAGAATCTGACTATTATTAGATACACCACGAATTTGTTCAATATCAGCACGTGTGACTGGTTGATGATACGCAATGACAGCCAACGTTTCTAGTAATGATGGCGACAGTTTTGTTGGTCGCTCTGGCCAAATCTGCGCAATGATATTGCGATATTTGGATCTTACCTGAAAACGAAAGCCCTGCGCAGTTTCAATCAACTCAATGGAACGGCCATGTTGTAACAGGGCAAGCTGTTGTAAAAGCTGACGAAGCTGTTGTTTGTTATATTGATTATTAAATGCTTCTTTTAAACGGGCAATTGAGACAGGCGCTTCACTAGCAAAAATAATGGCTTCAAGCTGTAATAAAACTTCATGATGAATATCGGCTAATGACAAATCATTATTATTTTGTTCAAAACTGCTCATATTGAAGACCCTTGAATAGCTAGTGGAGCTTCAACTCCTGTAGCAATAATCTTAATCTTTTGTTGTCGGGTCAATTCTAAAACAGCCATAAAAGTTACAACCATTCCCATACGGCCTTGTTGGGGATTAAGTAATTCTTTAAAACTTAACACGTCGCCTGACTCTAATTTCTCTTCAATATAAGCAATACGTTCTTCTAACAGTACAGGCTCTTGCGCAATTGTGTGTGTTACAGGTTCCGGACGGTTAAATACACAGAACAAAGCATCGTGTAATGCTGAAACATCATAACCTTCATAAACAGGTGCAATATGACCTAAGCTTACATTGGCACTGAATGTATCACGGTCAAGAACTGGCATTTGGCCTAAACGTTCAGCGGCTTGTTTAATGCGTAAATAAGTTTCGAGTCGATCAATAAGATCTTGTTTAGGATCTTTTTCGATGCTTACTACAGTAGGCTTAGGTAAAAGTAAGCGAGATTTCAAATCAGCCAATAAAGCAGCCATGACCATATAGTCGGCAGTCAGCTCAATGTTTAAGGATTTCATACTATCCATATAAGCCAAATATTGAGTTGCAATAGGAGCAATATCAAGCTGGATGAGATCAAAACCGTTTTTTTGAATCAGATAAATTAAAAAGTCGAGTGGTCCTTCAAACTGTTCGAGCAAAATCTCAAAGGCAGCTGGAGGAATATAAAGATCCTCAGGAATCGTATCGTGCCACTCATCTAAAACACGGATGTGTGGAACGTCTTCCATGGATTGATGAAGTGATTGGTTCATTACGATTATAAGCCACGCGAATTTTCAAAAGCATGAGACTTGTTTTTCAAGTCAATAAGAGCTGTAGCAGAAGAACAGCAGATAGTGAGAAGCATTCTAAAGGAATTGTGACTTTTAATAAATTGCTTAACGACTAAAGTGTAAAAAAAATCCAAACTAAATAAAGAGTATTTTTTTTCTTGATAATGCTTTTTTTTAAACTATTGGTAAAAAATGAAAAGTAAGTGCTTATTCAAAAGCACTTACATCACCGACACCACGACGAATAATTTCAGGATGCTCACCTGATAAATCAACAATACTCGTGGTTGTTAAAGTACCAAAACCGCCATCAATAAAGACATCAATACGCTTAGCTAATTGATTTTCAATATCGTAAGGATCATCTAGTGGATCTTCTTGCCCCGGTAAAATTAATGTACTGGTGAGTAAAGGTTCACCGAGCTCTTTTAATAAAGCCTGACAAATTGGATTACTCGGAATACGTAGACCAATCGTTTTCTTTTTAGGGTGCATTAACCTACGTGGAACTTCACTGGTTGCCGGTAAAATGAAAGTGGTGATGGCTGGTGTATTTGCCTTTAGTAAACGGTACGTCGCATTATCAACTTTGGCATAAGTCGCGATATCTGATAAATCGCAACACATAATTGCATATTGATGTTTAGGACCTAAACCACGAATCTGGGCAATCCGTTCCATCGCATTTTTATTACCAATCTGGCATCCGATTGCATAGGCAGCATCGGTAGGGTAGACCACAACATCTCCGGCACGAATACGCTCAACCGCTTGTTCAATGAGGCGTTGCTGTGGATTTTCAGGATGTACATGTAAATGCAGCATATTTTAGAGACTCCATCACGCCATTATTAAAAATAGTATTAGACCTTTCAAACTTATGAAGCAAGTAACTTACGTAGTTTTTTTGTCATTTAATCAAGGAGTTCACGTTTAAATTCATTTAATTGTAATGCTGCACCTGCTCGCGTACATTGGCAAATACATTCAATGAATCTTGCTGCATCGGCAGGCAACTTTGCTTCACCAGAAAAGTAACGTTGAACTTGGGCATAAATATTATCTTTAAACTTTCTGCCATCTCCACCATCGCCCGTAAGGTTATCTAGCGAGACTCTGAATTTTCTGCCAAAAGACTGTGCAAATAACCATTCAATGGCTTGAGGTTTGATTTCTACTTGTTCAAATAAATCTTGCTGTTCTTTAGTTCTGCCATCTGGCGCATACCAATAACCTAAATCGGGTAATAGGCGACGTTTTGCACCTGCAATTGTCCAATGGCTAATTTCGTGAAGAGCACTATTGAAAAAACCATGAGCAAATTGAATTTTCGCTGGCTCATGATCGTTCGCCGGGAAATATTCTGGTTCAAATTCTCCACGAACTAATGTCACATTATGGTGGGAAAACCAGTGATTAAAGTGTAAAATAAGCCAATCAACTTGCTCAGACTCTAATTTTGAGCTTGGCCATGGTGAGAGTTGCACCACGTCAGGTAAAAGAGGGTTCTGGTGGGTTGAATGGGTGCAAACGAGTAATGAAGTGTTAACTTCAGGTTGCGGCTGCAACAGGTGCATTGCTTAATTTACCCCGAGTTCTGTCTAAAGAAGTACAAAATTGTATCTTAATCTTTGACAGAGTACCGATGAATTTGTAGAATTGCCGCCTTAATTATGTCAGCAAATACCTTTCCGGCACAGATTGAGCCGTTTAAATGGGCTGAACAAGGCTTTACATGGTCAGGTCAACTGCCATTGTCTCGCTTTGCTCGTATTGCTCGTGAAGCTGTTGGGTCAATTGATAACCAATTGATCAACATAGACTGTAAGCTATCAATGGATGCCTATCATCGCATTGTGTGGTTAGATGGTCACATGGAAACAAAAGTTCCAATGGAGTGCCAACGTTGTTTGGAACCTGTTGAAATGCCAATTGTTTCTGACTTTCATATTGCACTTGTAGATGATGAGTCACTGATAGAGCGCTTGGATGAGGATGCTGATTTCATCGTTTTAGGTGAAAGTGAGTCTTCGACAAAAGGTGATTTTGATACACCTGCCTCGATCAACTTACTCGCATTACTAGAAGATGAACTGTTATTGTTGATGCCTTTATCTCCCAAGCATGATGCTTGTGAACATAAACATCAACCTACCATTCAGAACGTTGTCGAAGAGAAACGGGATAATCCGTTTGATGTTTTGGCAGGTTTGAAGGGTAAACTTAACTCATAATTTGTGTTATGATTATGGGATAAGACAACTGAATTTGTTCTGATCCATTTTTTCGATCTTTGTAAGGAGCCATCATGGCCGTTCAGCAAAACCGTAAAAGTCGCTCTCGCCGTGACATGCGCCGTTCACATGACGCTTTAACCGAGAATGCATTAACAGTAGACCAAGCAACTGGTGAAACTCATCGTCGTCACCACGTGACTAAAGACGGTTTCTACCGTGGTCGCCAATTATTCGCTAAAGCAGCTGATGCTGAATAATTGCATGATATGCATTAAGCGTGATGCTTAAGTATAGAAAAAATGGGAGCGAAAGCTCCCTTTTTTTGTTGTTTTTCGCAATTATAAATATACAAATTAAATGTTAAATTTCCGCTCCAGAGAAATGAGTGAAAACCCAAAAAGGATTTCTTATGTCTGCTAAACGTCTTGAACAAGTAGCTTTAGCCACAAAAACTGCATTTGTGTTTCCAGGTCAAGGTTCACAAAAAGTTGGTATGCTCGCTGAACTCGCAGAACAGTTTAGTGGAGTTGGGCAAACTTTTGCCGAAGCTTCAGACGCGCTAGGATTTGATCTTTGGCACATTGCACAAAGTGGTGAAGGTTTAGACCAAACAGAAAATACCCAGCCTGTATTATTAACTGCCAGTATTGCTTTATGGCGTTTATGGTTAGATTTAGGTGGTTTAGCCCCTAAATACCTTGCAGGTCACTCTTTAGGTGAATACAGCGCTTTAGTTGCAGCAGGTTCAATGAGTTTGGCGGATGCAGTTAAGTTAGTTAATTTGCGTGGAAAACTCATGCAAAATGCTGTTCCTCAAGGGGAAGGCGCTATGGCTGCTATTCTTGGTTTAGCTGATGATAAAGTAGTTGAATTATGCCAGAGCGTGTCTGCATCAGGCCAAGGTTCAGTTGAAGCAGCAAACTATAATTCACAAGGTCAAGTTGTGATTGCTGGTAGTACTGCATCTGTACAGCAAGTTATGGCATTGGCAAAAGAACAATCTGCTAAAGCAATTGCTTTACCGGTTTCTGTTCCATCACATTGTTCATTGATGAAGCCGGCAGCAGAAAAATTTGCAGAAGCTTTGGAACAAACTGCCATTGAGCTACCTACCATTCCTGTAATACAAAATGTCAACGCGGGAATTGCTACCGATGTTGCTCAATTACGTCAGGCTTTAACAGCACAATTGTACCAGTCTGTACAATGGACACGTACCATGCAGTCTCTACAAGACCAAGGTATTCAGTACATTGTTGAGTGTGGCCCAGGTACAGTATTGAGTAATCTCGCAAAGCGTTTACCAAATATTGAAAAAGCTTTTTCTATTGATAGTAAGAGCAAAATGGAAGATGCCCTAAATGCTGTTTTAGTGGCAGAAGGAAAAATTGCATGACACAAGAACGCAAAGTTGCATTAGTAACGGGCGCGAGTCGGGGCATTGGCGCTGCAATTGCCCAGCAACTTATTCAAGACGGTTATTTTGTCGTAGGTACTGCGACTTCTGAATCTGGTGCACAAAAGCTAACTGATAGCTTTGGTGAACAAGGTGCAGGTTTGGCTCTCGATGTGCGTAATCTCGATGAGATTGAAGCAGTCGTGTCTCATATTGAACAGAACTATGGTCCTGTACTTGTTCTCGTTAACAATGCAGGTATTACGAAAGACAATTTGTTGCTTCGTATGTCGGAAGATGATTGGGATGACATCCTTAATATCCACCTTAAAGCCGTTTATCGTTTATCTAAACGTGTGCTTAAGGGTATGACGAAAGCACGTTTTGGTCGCATTATTAATATCAGTTCTGTTGTAGCTCACTTTGCAAACCCAGGCCAAGCAAACTATTCTGCTGCTAAAGCAGGTATTGAAGCATTTAGCCGTAGTCTTGCAAAAGAAATGGGTAGTCGCCAAATCACTGTAAACAGTGTGGCACCAGGTTTTATTGCAACAGAAATGACAGATGCACTTAGTGAAGACATTCGCAAAAAAATGAGTGATCAAGTGGCTTTAAATCGCTTAGGTGAGCCACAAGATATCGCAAATGCGGTGAGTTTCCTTGCAAGTGATAAAGCAGGTTACATTACCGGTACGGTATTACATGTAAATGGTGGTTTATACATGGCCTAACGCCGATGTATAAACTTTTAAAAATTTTTATATTCAATTAAACTAGTGGCAAATCAAACGCCACAAGCAATGAGGAGAATTCCTGTGAGCGATATCGAACAACGCGTTAAACAAGCGGTTGCAGAACAACTTGGTCTTAAAGCTGAAGAGATTAAAAACGAAGCATCTTTCATGGATGACTTGGGTGCTGACTCTTTAGATTTAGTTGAACTTGTTATGTCTTTCGAAAATGACTTCGACATCACTATCCCTGATGAAGATTCAAACGAAATCACTACAGTTCAATCTGCAATTGACTATGTAACTAAAAAACTTGGTTAATTCGCATATTGCTGATTAAAAAAGAAGGCCACCGTAAGGTGGCTTTTTTTATACGAGTAAGATAGTTGATAGAGATACATATTTTTACAAGATCAACCTCAATTGATAGCAGAGGCATCTCTTTTTTCAAGTATAACAATAAGGGTCAGTTTAATGACTTTACTATAAACAATAATATGAGGACTAAAAAATGGGTCTTTTTGATTTTGTAAAAGGTATTGGTAAGAAAAATACCGCGCCAGCAGAACCACAAGCAGCTCCAGCAACACCAGCAGAACCTTCTGCACAAGAAATTGCGAATAAATTATTGGGATTGATTAAAAGCTTAGGCCTTGGGGTGGAAGGCTTATCTGTAACATATAATGGCTCAACTGACACTGCTATTATTAAAGGGCAAGTCCAAAGCCAAGCAGATAAAGAAAAAATCATTCTTATTGTGGGTAATGTAGATCATGTGGCACAAGTAGATGACCAGATGACTGTTGCAACTCCTGAGCCAGAAAGCAAATTTTATACAGTGAAATCTGGCGATAATCTTTCAAAAATTGCCAAAGAGTTTTATGGTGATGCCAATCAATATCAAAAAATCTTTGAAGCGAATAAACCAATGCTGAAAGATCCAGATGAGATTTTTCCAGGACAAGTTTTACGTATTCCTCAGTAATAGGAATATAAAAAAGGCGCTTTAAGCGCCTTTTTTATTTATTGGTTAAAACCGTTTTGGAATCTTTTGTCCATTGGGTACAGGTGTTTCAGCATTTTTTAACACACCAAATAACCATGTTTCTGCATGTTGAACTGCAATTTTTAAAGAGTCACCTAGAGCTAAACGACCTGCAATAAAACTCGCTAATGAACAACCTGAGCCATGATATTCACCTTCAAGGCGCGGACATGTACTACTTGCTGCAAGCTCGCCATCAATATATAAACTATTTTTAATAAAGTTAGGTGTGTCTTCATGTCCACCTTTCACCAATACGGCCTTGGCACCCATTTCAAATAACTTTTGGGTTGCTTGATCTAAGTCGGTAACGCCTGTTAAAGCACGCAATTCAACTGTATTTGGAGTAATAAGTGTCGCTAGGGGAATCAGTTCAACAAATGCTTTAACTAAAGTTGCTTGGTCTCCTAACGAACCGCCACTGTTTGCAACTAAGACAGGGTCAAGTACATATTGATAGTCAGGATGAGCACGTAAAAATTCGGCTAGAGCCGCAATATTATCGGTAGTGCCTAGCATGCCAGACTTAACACATTTAATGGGTAAATCGCCTACAACAGCATTTGCTTGGGCTAATAATAGTTCTTTTGAGGTTGCTTCAAAGCCAAATACTTGTTGAGAATTCTGAATGGTGAGGGCTGTACATGCAATTGCTGCATGTGCACCACTTTGTCCAATCGCTTCAATATCGGCTTGTAAACCTGCACCACCTGAAGGGTCTAAACCCGAGAAACAAAGTACGGTTGGACGCACGGTTATTTCCTTTTCAATTTAAATTTACGTTAGTATAAGAGAGTTTAATTAAACTCTCGACCAATTGAATTAAATACTTTACTGGGTTAGTGATTGAATGGCTATAAAACATATTTTGATTGATTTAGATGGAACCTTAACAGACCCTAAAGTTGGTATCCATACATCAATTCGTTATGCAATGGATAAGTTAGGTTATCCATTAGCTGCCGATTTAAATATTGATTGGACGATTGGCCCACCTTTAAAAGCGTCATTAGCAAAATTATTAGCTACTCAAGATGATGCACTAGCTGAGCAAGCTTTACTTGCTTACCGTGAGCGTTTCTCGGTGATTGGTTTATTTGAAAATGAAGTATATCCATCTGTTGCGGAAACACTTAAGGCCTTAAAAGCAGAAGGGTATCGTTTGTTCGTTGCTACTGCTAAACCAACGATTTATGCAAAACGAATTTTAGATCATTTTGAATTAAGCCAATATTTTGTACAAATTTACGGTAGTGAATTAACGGGTGAGCGGACCAATAAAGCTGAGCTTATCCATTATATTCTTGAACGTGAGCAATTAAACCCAGAAGAATGCTTGATGGTGGGTGATCGTCAATATGATGTTTTAGGTGCCCGTCATAATGGTATTGAAGCGGTAGCGGTGACTTATGGTTATGGGACACCAGAAGAACTTGCTCAAGCACAACCTAAAGCAAAGATTACAAAATTTTCTGAACTTTTAGATTATGTTGAAGAACAGGCCGCACAAAAGAAAGTTTCTTAAATTTCAAGAATTATAATTTAGAGGTTTGACCTGCAAGTGAACAAGTCAAACCTTTTTATTTATTTTTAAATACCGTGTTGTTGACGATATTGTACAAGCTCTTCAATTGTAATCACGGTTAAATGATGAGTTTGAGCATATGCTAAAACTTGAATTCCTGATGCCATTGTCCCATCCGGATTGGTTAATTCGCATAACACTCCAGCAGGTTTTAAACCAGCTAATCTTGCTAGATCAATAGTCCCCTCCGTATGACCTCGACGGGTAAGCACGCCACCATTACGTGCGCGTAATGGGAAAACATGGCCTGGACGGTTAAGATCACTTGCAACAGCACCATCTTTAATAGCAGTTTTAATTGTGGTTACACGGTCTTTAGCAGAAACACCAGTGGTAACGCCTTGAGCAGCTTCAATAGTCACTGTAAATGCAGTATGAAACTGACTTGAGTTTTGAGAAACCATTGGTGGAAGTTCAAGATGATCAGCTAACTCTTCAGTAAGGCATAAACATACGATACCTGAGCCATCACGAATCATACGTGCCATGGTCTCAACAGTTAGGGTTTCTGCTGCAACAATTAAATCTGCTTCATTTTCACGATCGAAGTCATCCATCACCAAGACAGGTTTGCCTTGACGGATATCTTCTAATGCTTGTTGAATGCGTTGCTCAGCAGGAGAGAGGGCTGAGAAAAAAAGTTCTGGTTGAATTAAACTAGACATAATGAAACGCTCTCGTAAGAATACGGTTGAACATTTCAGGACTGATGCAAAAACAGGCTGGCACTGAAATAAAATGGATTTATTCCAGTTCGTCGTCTTCTTTCATCCGGACTATACCGTCGGCTTTGGAGTTTCACCAAATCTGCTCAAATTACATAATTTAAGCTCGTGGGCTTGTTAATTTAACAATAAAAATTAACTTTACCACCGGTGGGGAATTACACCCCGCCCTGAAGCGATGGGTTTTATTATAGCGCGCTTGGCAAAATTGGCTAGATGCTTTTGTAGAATGCTAAGTCTCTTTATGAATAAGTATTTTCATAAATTGAAATAGGCTTTTTAACAAGAGCTTACTTGTTGAGCTTAAAAGTGAGTGTTATGTTTTTTCTAGAAAATTATAAGTAAAACCGGTGTTTCATGCAGATAAGAGATTATTATCCTTTTAGGAATACTTTATTTATTCAGCATCTCCATATTTTCAGTTATGTATTTATGGCGCTCAGTATTCTGTACTTAATTGCTGCTAATTGGTTGATGCTTCCAGATAGCATTCAACTCATTATTCCACCTGTTATATTACTTATGACAGCTTGGGTGAGTGTCAAGAAGACTTTAAGTGAGGGAGTAAGGCAAACTTTACATGGTATCTGCGGGTTGATGGTCGGTTTGAGTTTGGCTGTAATTGGGCAAGTTTATCAAACTGGTGCAGACAGTTATTTACTTTTCTTGATTTGGACTTTGCTTTTATTGCCGTGGCTATATCGACCAAATATTGGAATCTTTGCTTTAATTTGTATTACAAGCCAACTCACCCTATTTTTATTTTTTAAACAGACTTTCTGGGCAGAAAAATTTCCCTATCTTTATCTTTTTGCTCTAAATCTATTAAGTCTTGTGCAGTTTTGGATCTGTCAAAAGAAATATACGGCTTTACGTTTTATTTTTATTGCTTGGTTTGCTGTTATTTCAATAACAGGAATGATTCAATTCCTATCAAGAGAAAATTTACCTTATCTGATCTCGGCTTTTTTTCTAGGAATCATCGCTTTTTATTATTTTTTTAATAAAGATGATCAGTTATGTGCCAGTTTAATGGCTGCTGTTCTTGGTGTGACGGCTACCATATGGCTTGTGGATGGTATTAATCAACTATTTAAAGATTCTAATGAGTTCATCTTTTTATTGATCGCGGGGATTATTTTTACTTGGTTTGCACTCATTAGTTATTTCTTAATCAAGATTTTCCGTCAAAGCCGTTTTTATATCATTCCTTTGGCAATTGGTGCTTGGCTTGCTGGTCTAGCGCTTGCAGCATTTACTTTGGTGTTTTGGGATACTATTTCCTTAATTATTGGAATCATCTTTGTTGCTGTAGCTATAACTTTACTAACAAAATCGCAAAGTTATTTCATCCGGCAGTTTGCATATTGTTTATTTGTGAGTGGACAGACTGCTTTTTTATTTCATCTTGGTTCTGAAACAGATCAAATTTTATGGGTATTGATTGCCCAGATCTTTATTTTATGTATTAGTTATTTTCTTAACCCTCACTGGTTCTTTATTTTAATTCAAATGCTTGCAACTTATGGTATAGCAGTAATCTATCTACTACAAATGGATCATTCATTATGGTCCTTAAACTCTACTCAGACTTATTTAAATTTAGTCTTACTTAACTATTTGGTTTTTAGCTCGGTACTACTGATAGGAAGTAAAGCGGTCGTATCGTATAAGCGGAGTATCTTCTTATGTACGCTCGTTGTAATTTGGGTGAGTTCATTCTTTGATACCTTTATAGGATTAGCACTTGTTGATTCGGCTGATCAGTCACTATGGTTCCTTTATGCATTGCCGTGCGTATGGTTATTATGCTTTAGTTTTTTCTATCTCTATCGGCAACTTCACGGTATAACTTTTTTTGCCTTTTTAATTTTTGGCATATTACTTATTGCACTCGGCTATTTTGAAGTATTCATCTTATTTGTTATTTTGACATGGACTTTAAAAAATAAAGTTCGCATTGTTTATGGTGCTACGCTCGTAGTATTTGCCTTTGTGCTTTGGCAACTTTATTACAGTTTACAATTAAGTTTTTTAGCTAAAAGTGCATCAATCTTGGTGTCGGGCATTATATTGCTGGCTCTATATGGGCTACTTATGAAAGAAGCTAAAATTAATTGTATTGAGGGAGAAAAGTAATGAAAAAGTATTTCTCTCTTATGCTTGCAATAGTCACTGTTTTATTTTTTGCAGGTTTAGTGATGAAAAATGAATGGCACCTGAATCAGAGTAAAAGTATTTTTATTAAGCTGAAACCAGTTGATCCTCGTTCTATTTTACAAGGGGACTACATGGCGTTGGCTTATGAATTAAATTTACAATCTCTCAAAGCTCTGACAGGAAGTGAAAGTGAAGCTTTAGATCAGGTGATTTTTAATCATGCTTCTGTTCCAGCAAAAGTTATTTTAGATTCACGAAATCGAGTAATCCGTACTATTTTAGACCCTAACTCTTTATCTAATGAGCAGAATTTAATTTTAAAAAATCCGGACAATCACTATCAATCTTTGTACCCAGCTTCTCGCAGTTTCTTATTTGCCGAAGGCTTAGCTCATTGCTATGAGAAAGCGAAATATGCTGAATTTAAGGTAAATGCAAAAGGAGAGGCGATTTTATTTGATTTACGTGGAGAAGAGCTACAGCCTCTAAATTGTAAGCAGCAACAGAGCTGGTGGAAGGGAACTGCCAGAAGTTTATAAAGTCTTATAAAAAAAGCCCGTATTTACGGGCTTTTTATTATTTTTAAATCTTTAATTAGGCAACTTGCACAGGAATACAGTTCGCTGTGTGATTGACTGTGTTATCTGGGTTTGCATATACCAAGCGTGGTTTATGGGCATTTGCTTCAGCTTCTGTGAAATCACCAAAAGTAGCAATAATAACTAAATCACCCACATCTGCTTGGTGAGCAGCGCCGCCATTTACTGAAATAATGCCAGAGTTATCTTCACCACGAATTGCGTAAGTTGTGAAGCGCTTGCCATTAGTTACGTTCCAAACGTGGATTTCTTCGTATTCACGAATACCAGCTAAGTCCATCAATACGCCATCAATTGCACAAGAACCTTCATAGTGAAGTTCAGCATGGGTTACAACTGCACGGTGAATTTTGCATTTTAATAAACGAGATAGCATGGCTAGCGTCTCCTGAGTAGATCTAAGATGAAGATCTTATGGTGAAATCTTTCGCCTTTGCCGCCGGCTAGGTGGCTGATGCGCATTTTGCTCCTAAAAAAGCAAGATAGCAAGCTTGATTGTTCAACAATTTAAGCTGGTTTATACGCATTAATTTGATTCATGGCCTGTGGTACTTGCCCTTGAACAAGTAACTTTACTTTAGAGAGAGCATGATCGATTGCTCCATCCATCAGGCTTTGTTCACTACTTGGTGCTTTCCCGAGCACATGTCCAGAAACTTTTTCTTTGGAGCCAGGATGTCCAATACCAATACGTAAACGATGAAAATTTGGGCCAATATGCGGGACAATATCACGTAAACCGTTATGACCGCCGTGTCCACCGCCTGTTTTGAGGCGAATTACACCAGGGTTCATATCAAGTTCATCATGAGCAATCAGAATTGCTTCAGGAGCAATTTGATAGAACTTTGAGAAAGGAACAACACTTTGTCCGGAACGATTCATATAAGTCATAGGTAGAAGTAAGCGAACATCGTGCCCTTCTATATTACCACGACCACTGATTCCGTGAAATTTTGGATCATTTTTTAATGTAATGCCATATTTATCTGCAAGCTGTTCGACGAACCAGAAACCTGCATTATGGCGGGTTTGGGCATATTCTGAACCAGGATTGCCCAAACCAACAATTAGCGAAATATTTGACACTAATCTACGCCTTTAAACACTTATGCGCGTTTGAAGTCAGCGTGCATAGGAGTGTTTTTAGCTGGGTGACGTTGTAACGCTTGGATTTTAACGTTTTCAACTTTGTCACCTACTTTGATTTCAACAACTTCTTCAAAGAAAGCGTTGCTTTCTAAAGCTTTTACAAGCTCACGAAGTTCTAAAGTAACTGCTACAGGCTCAGCGTTACCACCGTAGATGATAGCTGGAACTAAAGATTCGCGACGAAGGCGGCGGCTCGCACCTTTCCCTTGTTTGTCTTCAGCACGCGCTTGAGCGTTTAATACGAAGTTTGCCATGAGATAAATCCTCATTAAAGATTAAATAAACTAAACTTGCGACCAGTTTAGTGATAGAAAACCCCAGCCAAAGCTAGGGTTAAGAAAAAAGCTGCAATATTATAAACTATCGAACATCGCGCTGATAGACTCTTCGTTATTAATACGACGAATCGTTTCAGCAACCATGCTAGCAACAGAAACTTGGCGAATTTTACCTAAGTTTAATGCTTCTTCAGAAAGAGGAATTGTGTCAGTTACAACTAACTCATCAATAACAGAGTTACGTAAGTTCTCAATTGCTTTACCTGAAAGTACAGGGTGAGTTGCGTAAGCAACAACACGACGTGCACCGAATTGTTTAAGCGCATCAGCTGCTTTACACAATGTACCAGCTGTATCAACCATGTCGTCTACGATAACGCAATCACGATCTTTTACGTCACCAATCAAGTGCATAACTTGCGACTCGTTGGCTTTTTGACGACGTTTGTCGATGATTGCTAAATCGATATCACCCATCTGTTTAGCAACGGCACGAGCACGTACAACACCGCCAACGTCAGGAGAAACCACCATAAGGTTGTCATGTTGTTGTTGACGTAAGTCAGCAAGCAAAGCAGGAGTACCGTAGATGTTGTCGACTGGAATATCGAAGAAGCCCTGGATTTGGTCAGCATGTAAGTCAATCATTACGACACGGTCAATACCAACAGTGGTAAGCATGTCTGCAACAACTTTCGCTGTGATCGGCACACGTGCAGAACGTGGACGACGGTCTTGGCGAGCATAACCAAAATAAGGGATAACAGCAGTAATACGACCAGCACTTGCACGACGCAAAGCATCTGCCATAACCAAGATTTCCATAAGGTTGTCATTGGTTGGAGCACAAGTAGGCTGAACGATAAATACGTCTTTACCACGAACATTTTCAGTAATTTCTACTGAAATTTCACCATCAGAGAACTGACCGACTGATGCAGCACCTAGAGGGATATGTAAGTGACTTACGACTTTTTGAGCGAACTGTGGATGAGCATTTCCACTAAAAACGACAAGATTGGGCATGAAGCACCCTTGGCGGTTGGTATGTAATGAAGTAGATGGCAGGGGCGGCTGGATTCGAACCAACGGATGGCGGGATCAAAACCCGCTGCCTTACCACTTGGCGACGCCCCTAATGCGGCAGAACTTTAATATTTTTGCAATGCAATGTCAAGGTTAATCAACAAAAAGCAAGGCAATTAAGTCTGTCTTTTAAATAAGAGAATGGCAGGGGCGGCTGGATTCGAACCAACGGATGGCGGGATCAAAACCCGCTGCCTTACCACTTGGCGACGCCCCTAAATTCGATGCTGTATTAAGATGGCAGGGGCGGCTGGATTCGAACCAACGGATGGCGGGATCAAAACCCGCTGCCTTACCACTTGGCGACGCCCCTAATACAATCATCATTACAGGTGGAAAATGGCAGGGGCGGCTGGATTCGAACCAACGGATGGCGGGATCAAAACCCGCTGCCTTACCACTTGGCGACGCCCCTAACTTGCAACTTTAAAATGACGTAAAGGAGATTCTTTTAAACTATGTACCAAGTAAGCTTTACATGGTGCATGTTTAAGAATGTCATCAACATTCATTTCATCGGTTACCTCAGCAAAAACACAAGCACCTGTACCTGTAAGCTTTGCATGACCAAACTGGTCGAGATATTGCATTGCTTCTTCAACTTCAGGGTATAACTCTCTAGCCAGAGGCTCAAAGTTATTTCCGAAATTAGAAGGTTCTAACTGATAGGCGCAAAATGTAGTGGGCTTAGAATCTCTTGTCAATGTTTTTTGTGAAAAAAGCAGTTGAGTGCTGATAAAACAATCAGGTTTTAAAACAATGAATTGTTTTTGATCTAAGTCTATGAATGATAAATGTTCACCAATCCCTTCAGCCCATGCATTTAACCCATAAATAAAAATTGGAACATCGGCACCAAGCTTGACACCGAACTGAGCTAATTGTTCTTCAGTTAGACCACATTGCCATAATTGATTTAAGACAATAAGCGTCGTTGCTGCATTGGAAGAACCGCCACCTAAACCAGCACCCATCGGAATATTTTTTTCAATTTTTATATGGAGTCCGCAAGGATTTTGAGCGTGAGGGCGTAATATCTGTGCCGCCCGATAAATCAGATTTTGCTCAAGTTGAACTTCACCTAAACCTTCAATCTGAATCTCATCTTCAGATAAAGGCGTAAATGTCATCCAGTCATATAAATCAATAAGTTGGAAAATGGTTTGTAGTTCATGGTAACCATTTTCACGACGTCCTGTGATATGCAAAAACAGGTTGAGCTTAGCTGGAGAAGGTACTCGAATCATAGATTTATATAATAAGGATTAGCGGTTTTGGATCACCATTGTAATACGGTTTTCTTTATCTTCAGCAAGAGCCTGTTTTAAAACCAGTTTATTTGGTAGAGTTTGTTCACCATCATAACTAAAATTAACTGTCCAGCCATCTTCGATGAGTTGGCTCACACGATTTGCATTATCTTTACTAATTTGAGCACTTAAAGTTGCAGGTTTCGCTAAAATCCAACTGGTTAAATGAGTAATTGGTGCTTGCCAGCCAGTTGCACGCTCTAAAAGTTCTTCAGGAGATGCAGCCGTAATCAGTCCAGTTTTAGCACTGTTTAGAGTAACTTCACCAGGTTTACCCTGTATTTGTGTTTTTCCAACACCTAAAATACCGCTTAATTCGATATCGAAATTGTCTTGCTGTTGAATCCATGTAAAGAATGCACTACCAGTTTGCTGGGGGGTGCGTACTCCAATTTTACCTTGTAAATTGAAGTGTTTTTCGTCTTGTACTTGGTGGGTAACTGCAGCTTTAGGTTGAGTAAAATGCTGACAACCGGTTAAAAATAAAACACTTGATCCACAGATCGCTGTGCACAGTTGGGCAAGTTTGCTCATAAATTTAACTCTTTTTTGCAGATGTAGGTAAAATTAACGCATCAAGTTGTTGTAATTGTGGATCATTTGCGTGCTTTTGTTTCAGTTGTTGTAACACGGCACTGAACTGAGTTAATGATCCTTGCATATAAAGTGCCTTAGCGTAACGAATGCCAATATTTATGTTATGACTTAGTTCATATGCTTTGCCTAAAGCTTCCGCAGCCGCTTCATAATCATTTTGTAAAAATGCGATATAGCCTAGCGTATCCAGAATAGAAGCTTGTTCTGGGGCATATTCTAAAGCCTGTTCAGCATATTGACGTGCTTCCTTAAGCCTACGATTTTGCAAAGCTAATGTATAAGCATAGGCGTTTAGATACGTTGGGCTATTGGGTTCTAACTGCAATAATTGTTTGAGTGTTTTATCGAGTTTATCGCGGTCAGTATAAGGGTCTAATAATAAAACTTCTGCATAGATGAGCTCCGGATCATCCGGTAAGTTTTTGATCGCTTCATCTAATAAATTTAATGCAGCTTTTTTATTGCCCATCTTCTTTAAAATTTCAGCTTGAGCTTGGTAAAGAAAGCTTGCATGCTGAGGATAATTGACTCGCTCTTGGGTTAAAAAGCGTAAAGCGTCGTGTAAGTTTTCTTGTTTATCATAGATCGCAATGAGATTGCGTCTTGAAACAATATACAAACTACCATCGACTAAACGGTAGTAAGCTTTAGCAGTTTCATAATGTTGTTTTCTTTCAGCATTAATCGCTAAGTAGTAATACGCCTCATTTTGATATTTTGCAGAGTTGCGTAAATCAACCAAATATTGTTCTGCTTTGTCATATTGCTTAAGGTCAATACTGGTTAAACCAGCAATAAACAAAGCCTCTTCAGCATGAGGATTGCTTTCAATAATTTTCTCTAATTTTTCAAGAGCAAGCTGGGGTTGATTAATCTGGATGAGGTAACGTACTTCGGCTAGGCGAATATCTAGATTTTTCTTATATTTACGGCTTGATTTTGCATACCATTTTAAAGCACCTTCCTGATCACTGAGTGCGATTAGTAAATTGGCTTTCATTAAAATAAAGCTGGTCACTTTAGGACGACGTCGTAGTGCGCGATTAATGGTACTTAAGGCCGGTTCTAACTGACCATTTTGTGCTTCTAGGTTGGCAATAAGCGCTAAGATGGATGGGTTGTCTTTCTCTGCACTAGAACGTAAAGCGGTTAATAAAACTTCTCGATCCTGTGCATTTTCAGGTGCAATGCTTGCCAAAATTTGTTCAAGATCGGCAGTTGGATCTATTTTTAAAATTTTATCTAAAGTCTCGGCAGCAAGCTGATATTCGTGTGTTTTTAGTGCAATATGCGATAAATAAAATAGAGCAGGGACATCTTTAGGCTCTTGAACAACCCAATGTGTTGCAATATTTAGGGCAGCTTGTAAGTCGTTATATTCAAGTGCAACGTCTAATGCACGCTGTTTAATTGTTGTTGAGTTGCTTTTTATCGCAAGCACTGTGTAATTGTGCAGTGCTGTGGGAATATCGTCATAAGCTAAGGCAAATTCAGCAACCATACTCTGCTGTAAAGCCTGATCAAATGAATGCACGGCATAGGTCTCTTGCACTGGACGTGCATAGACATATGAGGACATGCTACCTAACAATAAGAATGTGGTAGAATACTGTCTTATCGAAGCACCGTTAAAATTAATACGGCTATTCATTTGACGCAATTTTTATTGATCCAAAGTAATGCTTTTTATGACACCGATGTTGCACAATAGCATAAATTTAGCGAAATGATGATCTGATATGTCTTTCTTTGCATTGGGTGTCAACCATCAAACAGCTTCTGTAGAACTCCGCGAGCAAATTGCTTTCAATGCAGAGCGATTAAGTAATTTGCTTGCCGAACAACGCCATCACGAGTCTTTAAAAGACTTAGTGGTTGTCTCAACGTGTAACCGTACAGAAGTCTACGCCATGGCGGAAGATGCCGAAAGCCTTCTGAAATGGTTAGCCGATGCCAATAATATTGATGTAAAGCAGTTAATTCATCATGTTTATCGTTACGAAAATGCTCAAGCCATCACACATTTAATGCGTGTAGCAAGTGGTTTGGACTCACTCATGTTGGGCGAACCGCAAATTTTAGGGCAGGTGAAAAGTGCTCTAGCATTGTCTAAAGAAGCGCAAACAGTTTCTCCCGAATTAAATAGTGTATTTGAGTACGCTTTTTACGCCGCTAAACGTGTGCGCTCTGAAACAGCTGTAGGTAGTCATGCCGTTTCAATGGGTTATGCAGTTGCCCAGCTCGCTTTACAGGTTTTTAGTAAACCTGAAAAACTAACGGTTATGGTGGTTGCTGCTGGCGAAATGAACAGCCTTGTTGCCAAGCATTTAGCTGAAATGGGCGTTGCCAAGATGATTATTTGTAATCGTAGCCGTGAACGCGCCGATCAATTGGCCCAAGAAATTGCACATCAAGTTGAAGTTGAGATTATTGATTTTTCAGATTTGGCTGAGAATCTATATCGTGCCGATGTTGTTTCAAGCTGTACGGGTAGTTTGCATCAGGTTATTGCTTATGCAGATGTCAAAACTGCATTAAAAAAACGCCGTTATCAGCAAATGTTAATGGTCGATTTAGCTGTACCGCGTGATATTGACCCTAAAGTAGAGTCGCTTGATGGGGTGTATTTATACGGCGTAGATGATCTACAAAGTGTGATCGATGAAAACTTGGCTCAACGTCGTCAAGCGGCTGTTGAAGCTGAGGTGATGGTTAATCAGCTAGCTACCCAGCTAATTACGCATCAAAAAGTCAAAGAGGCGGGCAGTACAATTCATGCTTATCGCCAACATAGTGAAGAAATTAGCCAGCGAGAGCTTACCCATGCATTAGAGGCTCTGCATCATGGTGGAAATCCTGAGCAAGTGTTGCAGCAATTTGCCCATCGTTTGACGCAAAAACTAATACATCCGACCTCTATGTTGTTGCGTGAAGCTGCAAAAGCAGAGAGTCCGGACTATTTTGAATGGTTACAGCAGCATTTACAGGATGTATTTGATCATGAGCGAAAACCCAAACGTTAAGAAAGAAGTCTTAAGCTAATCTGTTTGGTAAGTTCATTGAGTTGTTGTCTTAAGTTTCTTGACTCAA
The DNA here is from genome assembly GCF_031196675.1 of Acinetobacter sp. 148. NCBI lineage: Bacteria > Pseudomonadati > Pseudomonadota > Gammaproteobacteria > Moraxellales > Moraxellaceae > Acinetobacter > Acinetobacter sp. 148. The sequence continues at coordinate 135,890 of NZ_JAVIMT010000071.1, forward strand.
CTAATGAGATTTTAGATTTTAGTTTTTGACGTAAATATCTTTCTTGTAAGCCTAAAGCATATTCTTTAGCGAGTTTATCTGCTACTTCCGGTGCTTGAGTTAAGGCTTGAATGTTGGTCCTTTGCATAATATCTGCAATTTCATGGCAATAACTGCTACAAGCACCTAAAACATAATAGGTAGCTAGTTCTTGGTCATCAGGCAATTCGTCAAATATACGGTTTAAAATTGCTAATATTTTAGCCAACAACTCATCTTGCGGAATATAAGCCCGTAATCCTTCAAAATGAATATAAAGAAACGGATGGTGCATCAAAATTGCAATTGCAAAGTCTTCATCTTTCGTTTGAATATTAAAAGATAGGGATGCATCGTGGCTAATTTGTGGAGTGAAGCGCTTACCTAAGCCTAATTTTTCACGGAAAGATTGGGTTAGTAGATAGCGAAAAGACCCTTGTTTTGGCAATAACTCGGTCAACTCTCTTAATTCGCCCATAACAAGACTTTTACCTTCGGGCGTACTAATGTCATGTTGCCCAGTAAGATGAGCAAAAACAAAGTCAGAAAGTAAAGGAGCTTGCTGTAGAAGCTTCTGGAAGTTTTCCACCCCTTCACGGCGGATTAAAGAGTCAGGGTCATGGTCATTTGGCAATACAAAGAATTTGAGCTCACGACCATCATTGAGTAAGGGTAATGCAATTTCTAAAGTTCGGCGTGCGGCCTTTTGACCTGCAGCATCACCGTCAAAAGCAATCGTAATCCGGTTATTTTGTTTAAATAAGATATTAAGGTGTTCGGTATTACTTGCTGTTCCTAAAGTCGCAACTGCACCAGTAATGCCATATTGCTGTAAAGCAATGACATCCATATATCCTTCGACCATTAACCAGTCATTTGCTTTTAATTTTCGGCCTTCATATAGCCCATATAGTAATTGATTTTTGTGGAATACTTCCGAATCGGGCGAGTTGATGTATTTAGGCTTAATTTCATCATTGAGTGCACGACCACCAAAGCCAACTACACGGCCTTTAGGGTCCCGAATTGGAAAAATAACACGATCACGTAAAAGGTCGAAGTCACGACCACTGTCACTTGAACGGATGAGACCAAGTTGCTTTAAGCCCTCAATATCATAAGGGAAAGCTTTTTCCAGATGCTGCCAGTCTTCAGGAGCATAACCTAAACGCCAGAACTGAATAGTCTGGTCACTTAAACCGCGTTGCTTAAAGTAATTTTTAGCTTTTTGACTAGTCGGTAATTGATGTTCATAAAACTGGGCAACATTTTCTAGAAGGTCATATAAATTACCTTCTTGTACTGGCTCATCAAAGCTAAATGGCTGTTCAAACTGGGCAAAGGGATCATCAAAATATACGGGTTCAAACGTATTGTACTGATCTTCTATAGGTGCTTGAGTAGTCGGTTCAGCAACTGTTTTGGGCGGTGTTGATGGCTTTGTAACTTGGCGCGTATAAGACAGTTTTTTATTATCATTATTATCTTTTGGTAATTCGATTCCCGTATTACTCGATAATTCCTTCATTACATCAATAAAGTTTCGGTTATCAATGTCCATTAGGAAGCGAATAGCGTTTCCGTTCGCCTGACAGCCAAAGCAGTGATAATACTGTTTATCGCGGTAAACATGGAAAGAAGGCGTTTTCTCTTGATGAAAAGGGCAACAACCAGAATAAGTTCGTCCGGTTTTTTTCAGTTTCACACGTTGACCAATCAGATCGACAATATCTGTGCGATCTAAGATCTGATCAATCGTATGCTGTGGAATTGCCATAATTCAGATAACCGTGTTTAAACTAATGATGCGATAGGTCAGATTATTCTGACATGATGAATCGAGATATGCCCGATAAATATTTTAATATTTTATAAAAACAAATAGGCAAGTGATATTACTTGCCTGTCTGTTGGTTATTTTTAAGCTTTTATTGCTTATTGAGCAGCGTCATCTGCTTCGTTATCTGCTGGTGAGGCACTCGGTGCTTCACTCGAAGATGTTGCTGGTACAATTGTTGCGCCTTCTGCTGCTTTTGGCTCAGGTTTATCTAATAAACCGAAGCTTAAGCGATTAGTCCAACTACGTTCACTTTTTGGTGCTTCAACAGGTGTGTTAGTTGTTTCTTCAGTTTCTTCTTTACCCGAGTTACCAATTAAACCAAAGCTTACGCGGTTTAGTAGACTACGTTTTGGTTCAGCTTCAGAAGAAGTAGTCGTATCTGGTGTTACAGACTTAGATTCACGACCAAGAATACCTAAGGTTGCACGGTTGATCCAGTTACCTTCTTTACGTGCAGCACGCATGTTGACAGTGCCGTTTTTATTGACAAGGCTCGGATAATTAAGTTTTAAAACTTCGATGTATTGTTGCGAAGTTGCCTTATCACCTAATTGATCATAGCTATATGCCAAAGTTGCTAAAGCTTCTGGTACTTGAGGTGTTTGTGGATAGTGTTCAATCACCCATTGTGAACGTTCAGCCGCGGCAATCCACGCTTTACGTTTAACGTTAAAACGCGCTGCATTCATTTCACTTTCAGCAAGCTCTTGTCCAATAAACTTCATACGCTGTGCTGCATCGACAGAATACTGGCTACTTGGGAAGCGACGGATAAGATCAACAAAGTTTTGATATGCAACTTTTAAATAACTCACATCACGGTGAGATTGTTGCAAAGAGGTGTAACGCAACAAGCTATCGTAGTTCATCTCCATATTAGATACGCCACGTACGTAGTAAGCATAATCTACATTTGGATGCTGAGGATTTAAACGAATAAAACGTTCTGCGAGTGCAATCGCACCTTCATAATCTTTTTGCTTAAATTTTGAATAGAGAAGTTCAAGTTGTGCTTGTTGTGCGTATTGTCCAGTTGGATAATAAGTATCAATCGCTTCTAAAGATTTGGTAGCGTCAAGATATTGACCACGATCAAGAGCTTTTTGAGCCTTGTCAAAATATGCTTGTTCACTTGATTGAGGGCCAGTATCGACCACTTCTTTTTTACTTGGATTGCTGCTACAGCCCACAAATGCAGACGCTACACCTAAAGATAAGGCAAGCATCGTAATTTTATAACGTGGTAGCGACATAAAAACTCCTCTGTTATGTTGGGCAATGAGCTACAATTGCGCTATTAAACCACTTTTATCTAAATGATCAAATGACTTCAGCACAATCTTCAAACACAAACTTCTCTGAAACAGACTTCAATTTACTAGAAGATTCTGAGGATGCAGATAACCATACTTCTGATACAACTGCAACACGTTTATCGTTGCAAGTTCAGTTAGATGAAAGCTACTTAGGGCAACGTATCGACCAAGTGGCAGCCATGGTGTGGAGTGAGTTTTCACGCGAAAAACTTAAACAATGGATGAAAGAAGGTCATCTGTTGGTAAATGGTAACATTGTCAAACCTAAATATCGCTGCGAAGGCAATGAAACGCTAACTTTAAATGTTGAGCTTGAAGCACAGACCAACAGTCAACCAGAAAATATTCCACTCGATATTGTTTACGAAGATGAAGATATTTTAGTCATTAATAAACCGGTAGGTATGGTGGTTCATCCGGGCGCAGGTAATACCTCGGGTACTTTGGTCAATGCTTTGCTTTACCATTCACCTAAGTCAGCCGAGCTTTCACGTGCTGGTCTAGTACATCGTATTGATAAAGATACCAGTGGTTTACTAGTTGTTGCTAAAAATCTCGAAGCACAATTTTCTTTGAGTAAACAATTGGGAGATAAATCTGTTTATCGTATTTATGACTTAGTCACTTATGGCAATATTATTGCAGGTGGCACAATCGATGAGCCGATTAAAAGACATCCGGTTGACCGTGTAAAAATGGCAATTTTGCCGGGTGGGCGTGATGCTGTAACGCACTATAACGTGAAAGAGCGTTTTAGAGACTTTACTCGTGTACAAGCGCAACTTGAGACTGGCCGTACCCACCAGATTCGCGTTCACTTTAGTTATATTGGACATGGTTTGGTCGGTGACCAAGTTTATATGAACCGTGTACGTATTCCGGCAGGGGCATCTGAGTTACTCATCGAAACTTTACGCGGTTTTAAACGCCAAGCACTTCATGCAGCTAAATTGGGCTTAAAACATCCTCGTACTGGTGAAGAAATGTTATTCGAAGCACCATGGCCTGAAGATTTTACGCAGTTGGTTAATGTTTTACGTACAGAAAACGCTGCATATTAAGGACTGGTATATGGAATTTGTTCAAGGTTTACCTCAAGGCGTATTCGTAGGGCAGACACGAGTTCATCACCCTTTGGCATTACCAGCAGAGCAAACAGAGCTAACAGGTTTTAATCTTGCTTTGCACGTTAAAGACGAAGCTCAGCGTGTCCAGCAGCATCGGATGATGCTGTTAGATGAATTTGCTCAGTTTGGGGTTAAAAAAATGACATGGATGACCCAAACACATAGCACGATTTGCCATACAGTAAATGAACAAATTCCTTTTACAGCTTTAATTGGCGACGGCTTGATTACGCAAACCAAAGGTCATGCTTTAATGATGATGACAGCCGATTGTTTACCTGTCGTGCTTGGTAATGCTGAAGGTACAGAAATTGCTAACTTACATGCAGGGTGGCGAGGTTTAGCGGGAGGTATTATTGAAAATACAGTTGCTGCAATGCAGAGCCCTCCAACATGGGCATGGTTGGGTGCAGCGATTAGTCAACCTTGCTTTGAAATTGGAGCAGAGGTAAAAACTGCTTTTTGTAGTAAATATCCTGAATTGGAAACTGCATTTATTGATGGGGCAGCTCCAAATAAATTTCATGCTGATTTGTATGCAATTGCTCGTTTTATCTTACAGAGCCTAGGAGTTGAAAAAGTTTTAGGGGGAGATCAGTGTTCATACCAACAGCAAGATGAATATTTTTCTTATCGCCGTGATGCTAAAACTGGTCGTATGGCAACTTTTGTTTTTATGTAGTTTTGAAAAATCATATTTCTTCTTAAGGATATGATTGTTGTAATAATACTCTCTTATGTTGTTTAAATTTCAAAATAGCATAAGAGAGTTTTTTATTTTGAATTTTCCATATTTATTCAAGAAATTAAGGCCAGTACTGAGATTTCATGTTTATAGAGGAAGGTTTAGCAAGTTTTAATAAAATGATAAAATAGAAAAAATCGCTCAAAATATTAAGCTTATGTCTTTGCCTGAAAAACATCTCTCTATTGTCTATCACAGTCCCTATGGTCACACTGCAAAGGTAGCGTCTGCTATCGCAAGTGGCGCCGAAGTGATGGGCGTCAAAGTACATGTGATGAATATTGAGCATATTGATTGGGATGTTTTAGATGCCTCACAGGGCATTATTTTTGGTTCCCCAACTTATATGGGAAGCGTAACTGCCGATTTTAAAAAGTTTATGGATAGTACATCTAAACGTTGGAAAAATCGTTTATGGCAGGGTAAGTTAGCAGCGGGTTTTGCAAATTCGGGCGGTTTAAGTGGTGATAAACTGGCGGTTCTGCAACAACTTAATATTTTTGCGATGCAGCACGGCATGTTGTGGTCAGGTTTACCTTTAATGACAACAGGCCATACTGAAACCGATTTAAACCGTTTATCGAGCTGTTTAGGGTTGATGACTCAATCAGATAATGCACCTGTTGAAATTACACCGCCGCAAGGTGATTTAGATACGGCTAAATGGTTTGGTGAATATATTGCTGGGCTTTTATATAGATTAAATTAGTGAAAAATAAAAAAGCCTCTATAAAGAGGCTTTTTAGTCTATTACTTATGAAATATACGTGCTTTATCACGTTGCCAGTCACGTTCTTTTTCAGTCGCACGTTTATCGTGAAGTTGTTTACCTTTCACGAGTGCAATTTCAAGCTTAACCAGATGACCTTTCCAGTAACATGCTAATGGAACGCAAGAATAACCTTTTTGGTTCACCGCACCCATAAGCTTTTCAAGTTCACGACGAGATAATAATAATTTTCGTGTACGTGTAGCTTCCGGCACAATATGTGTAGATGCAGAAAGGAGTGGTTGAATCTGAGCACCAAATAAGAATGCTTCACCATTTTTAAAAATGACATAACTTTCTGTCAAACTCATACGACCGGCACGTAAAGACTTTACTTCCCAGCCTAGTAAAGACATGCCAGCTTCAAATTTTTCTTCGATAAAATAATCATGACGGGCACGTTTGTTTTGTGCGATGGTTCCGCCATTATGTTTCTTTACTACTGTTGCTTTCGCCATAATTCAAACTTCCACAATTGTCCCTATTGTGCCGTAAACTGATGCCAAGGTGAAGTTTTTTCCCACATATCAATATTTCGTCTCATGTATAACTTTTGCTAAAATAGGCGCACAATACAATTAGAGTACTAGCGGATGTCTAAAACGCGTGTAATTTATCCTGGAACATTTGACCCTATCACGAATGGGCACGTTGATTTAGTTACTAGAGCATCAAGAATGTTTGATGAAGTTGTAGTAGCGATTGCAATTGGACATCATAAAAACCCTTTGTTCAGCTTAGAAGAAAGAGTTGCACTGGCGCAATCATCATTAGGCCATCTATCAAATGTTGAGTTTGTAGGTTTTGATGGTTTGTTGGTTAACTTTTTTAAAGAACAAAAGGCCACAGCAGTACTTCGTGGTTTAAGAGCAGTTTCTGACTTTGAATATGAATTTCAACTGGCCAATATGAACCGTCAGCTTGATCCACATTTTGAGGCGGTGTTTTTAACACCTTCTGAACAGTATTCTTTTATTTCTTCGACATTAATTCGAGAAATTGCTCGTTTAAAAGGAGATGTAACCAAGTTTGTTCCGCAAGCTGTGGTTGAAGCCTTTGAACGTAAACATCAACAAGGTTGGTAACGTGTCGTTATATATCACTGATGAATGCATAAACTGCGATGTTTGTGAACCAGTTTGCCCTAATGAAGCGATCTTTATGGGCGAAGTGATTTATGAAATCAATCCGGATTTATGTACAGAGTGCGTTGGTCACCATGACCAGCCACAGTGCCAATTATTTTGTCCAGTAGACTGTATTCCAAAAGATCCGCAGCATGAGGAAACGGAAGAACAGTTACTCGACAAATATAAAAGATTAATTGCTCAAAAAAGCACAAGCAATTAGTCAATAAATTTGTTAATATGCGCCCTCGAAGTGAGCCGGATGGTCGCTGCTGTGGAGGTCTCCGTGACTGAAGCAGGAGAGGAAAGTCCGGGCTTCATAGGGCAGGGTGCCAGGTAACGCCTGGGCGGTGAAAGCCGACGGAAAGTGCAGCAGAGAGTAGACCGCCTCATTCGTGAGGTAAGGGTGAAAGGGTGCGGTAAGAGCGCACCGCGTGTCTGGTAACAGTTCACGGCATGGCAAACCCCACCAGAAGCAAGACCAAATAGGAATCCTAGGTGCGGCCCGTACTGGATTCGGGTAGGTCGCTTGAGCGTATGAGTGATTGTACGCCTAGAGGAATGACCATCCTCGACAGAACCCGGCTTATAGGCTCACTTCACCTCATTTTATTGAAAATTTTTCTTGACGCGCGGTTAAGAAGCTAAGATAATGCGCGCACAGTTTACGGCTATGTAGCTCAGTTGGTTAGAGCACCGCACTCATAATGCGGGGGTCACAAGTTCAAGTCTCGTCATAGCCACCATTTTACAGACCACGCTCCTGCGTGGTCTTTTTTTATGCTTGTTTTTTTGATTAAACACAGTTTGTAAAGACCGACTTCATACTTCTGGCATTGTTTGTCTAAGCCAATTTCTTCATGTTCTTATAACACTTAACAAGGATGTTGAAGACATGAAAAGGTCATTATTATTTTTAGGAATTCTAAGTTTAACTGCTGGAACACAAGTCTCTGCAGCTGATTTGAGTTGGGGTGATCCAACTTTAGATTCGGGTCAATTTAAAGTATCTGGTGCAGTACGTTCTCGCTATTTTCATAAAGATTATGTGGTCGGGGCCAATGAAGGTTCCCAAAATGATGACTGGCGACTTACTGATATTAAATTAGTGTTAGGTTATGAAAACCCAAACTGGATTGCAGGAGCAGATGCTCGCTGTTATCAATATGATCGCTTGTGTGATGCGATTTTTCTAAAAAAAGCTTGGGTAGGGTATAAGTTATCTGACCAACAAAGAGTCACGGCAGGTTTGCAGCCTGTTGATTTTGGCTTTGGTGAATTTTGGGGAAGTAGTTATTACGAAACGCTTTTAAATACTGTTGGTTTAGAAGATATCGATAATCTGGGGATTAAATATAAATTTGCAGATGACAAATACAATTTAACCTTAGGATTCTATCCAACTGATGGAGGAAATTATAAGGGGACATCAAAAGACTCAAGCCGATATAGTGGTAATTTCGTTGAAGCTGATGATTTAACTACAGGAACCAATATTGAAGAAAAAAATATGTGGATTGCGCGGGCCTCTAGAAAATTTGAACTTGATAAAGCTCAAAAACTTTCAACCGAGTTAGGTGGTTCAGTTTGGTATTCTGATTTAGAAAATAAAAGAACAGATGAAGATGGACATCGCAAATCATGGAATGTATTTGCTCAAACGCAATATCAAGCATGGCAATGGATGTTCTTAGCAGGTAAGCAAGATGTCACTAATGGCGATAATTTATTGCCAAATAGCTCAACCATTGGAGCATTTGATTACCCGTATCAAGTTGCTAACAAAGGCAAATATCTGGTCAATGAAATTAACTATACCTTTGCTCAGCCATTCCACAAACTTGAAAATATTAAGCCCTATATCTCTCATAGCCGCTTTTTCAAAGATGAGGATGGATATAAAGACTCTGAGCGTTTAATTGCAGGCGTTTATTTTAATTACAAAGCCATTGGTATTCAGGGTGAATATATTATGAGTAAAAACGATCCAATGGTAGGTGGTGGGGCGAATGGCCTTGCACAAGGTAGCAGTAATGATTGGGATAAACTGTTTTATCTTTCAATTGGATATTATTTCTAAAAGTTAAAAGTAAACTATTGCCCTAAGTGAACAGGCCCACTTAGGGCTTTTTTTATAGAAAGACTTTTTCAGGCGGTGGTTCTCGTTTGACCGCTGGTGAAATGAGTTGACCACGGCTTAGGTTTTGCACATGCTGTAAACGATTGAGCAATTCATTTTGAATAAACAAAATACAGGTTTGCAGTTTGGAGGAGCTTTTGAGTCGTGATGGATAAACTGCCCAGACATCTGCATCTTGCCAGTACTCAGGCAAAATATGCTGAAGTTGGCCGGTAATCAATTCATCTGCAACATCCCAAATCGAACGGAAAATAATACCGTGACCTTCTATGGCAAGTTGATGAATAATTTCGCCGTTATTTGAAACAAAGCGGGGTTTGATATGCACTGAGACATCTTCGGAAGCATGCCTAAATTTCCATAAAACCGAGGATTGGTCGCGTTCACTAATTGTTAAACAGTCATGTGTTTGTAAATCTTCAATACTGTCCGGTACGCCGTGTTTAAGTAAATAACTCGGTGACGCGCACAAAATACGAAAATTAGAAGCCAGCTTCTTCGCAATCATATTGGGTGCAATTTCATTACCAATTCTAATGTCTAAATCAATACTGTGTTGAATCAGGTCTTTGGTATTGTCGATGGTATCAAAATGAATCTGTAGTTTTGGATACAGCATCATTAATTTAGACAAAATTGGTGCGACATGTTTTCTGCCAAAACCAAAGCTACTAATAATATCCATACGACCCGTAGGTGTACTGAGCGGGTTATTGACCAGTTCGCAGACTTCATCAAATTCTTCAAGAATATTTGAAACTCTCTCAAGTATGAGTTTGCCATCTTCTGTCAGGCTAACGTGACGTGTACTGCGGTGAAAAAGTTTGCAGCTCAACGTGTTTTCTAAAATATTAATTCGCTTGCTAATAAAAGCTGGCGATGTCCCGAGTTCCTCAGCAGATTCGACAAAACTTTTTAGTTTGGCGACTGTGCAAAAAACCTTTAAATCCGATAGGTTAGGTAGATTATTCACGATCCGTGTCCATTGGAGTGATAGTTCTGTTGTTGATCATTTTTGCTTAAAACATCATTTTTAAGCCATACAAGGATATTAGTCGAAGGTGTGAAGGAAGCTTATGGCAAAAAGATATAAAGTTGCCACGATTGCAGGCGATGGCATTGGTTTAGAAGTTCTACCCGAAGGTATTAAGGTTGTAAAGGCAGCAGCAGAGAAGTACGGCATTGATCTTCAGTTAGATGCTTTCGATTGGGCAAGCTGCGATTACTATCTTGAGCACGGCAAAATGATGCCAGATGACTGGTTTGAAACTTTGCAGGGCTACGATGCAATTTATTTTGGTGCTGTAGGCTGGCCAGATAAAGTGCCTGACCATATTTCGCTTTGGGGTTCGCTGCTCCAGTTCCGTCGTGGTTTTGACCAATATGTGAATTTACGTCCAGTGCGCTTAATGCCGGGTGTGAAATGTCCATTGGTAGGTAAAAAACCGGGCGATATCGATTTCTACGTGGTTCGTGAAAATAGTGAAGGTGAATACTCAGCGATTGGCGGTAAAGCTTTTGAAGGAACAGACCGCGAGTTTGTTTTACAAGAAGCCGTATTTACACGTCATGGCGTAGATCGAATTTTGCGTTATGCATTTGAGTTTGCAAATCAGCGAGATGCGAAAAAAATTACCGCAGCGACCAAGTCAAATGGTATTGCAGTGAGCATGCCGTACTGGGATGAGCGCGTTGATGCGATGGCAAAACAGTATCCACAAATTCAAGCTGATAAACAGCATGTTGATATTTTAGCGGCTCGTTTTGTTTTACAACCTGAACGTTTTGATGTGGTTGTGGCATCGAATTTATTTGGCGATATTCTTTCCGATTTAGGTCCTGCATGTACGGGAACCATTGGTTTAGCGGCATCGGCAAATTTAAACCCAGAAAGAAAATTTCCATCACTGTTTGAACCTGTCCATGGTTCAGCACCAGATATTTACGGTAAACAAATTGCCAACCCAATCGCTGCGATTTGGTCGGGTGCCATGATGTTCGAATTCTTTGGTGAAGAAGACGAGCGCTGTATCCAAGCGGGTCAAGATATTATGCAGGCGATTGAGAATGTATTAATTAATGGCCCAAAAACAGCCGATATCGGCGGTCAGGCAAAGACTTATGAGGTAGGAGATGCAATTGCATCATGTGTAGCCCAAACTAAAATGGACGTATTCGCTATGGAATAACGCCATCCAAAAATGGATGTATGGATATGGATAATCAAAACACAAAAATTTATACGGATAAATTTCTTGCCGTAACCAGCCTACTGTTTGTATTTATTTCAGTTGCTGGTTTGGCGATTTATTCGCAAGAATCGATAAAGATTGCTGCAACATGGATGCAGTGGACGACATCGGTATTTACAACCCCAGTATTACTGTTTGCTTTTTTAGCCATTATTTTTACTTTTGGTCTTGCCTTTAGTAAATACGGAAAAATTAAGCTTGGAGAAGGAAAACCTCAATACAGCACAATGTCATGGATTTTTATGTTCATCTTGTCGGGTATTGGGTCTTCTACATTGTACTGGGGCTTTTTGGACTGGGCCTACTATTATCAAACCCCGGGTTTGAGCTTACCGCCTGAGTCAGCAGAAGCATTGAAATATAGCGTGGCTTATTCATTTTTTCACTCAGGTTTAAGTGCATGGGCAATTTATGCTTTGGCATCAATTTCTTTGTGCTACAGCTATCATGTGAGAAAAAACAAGGGATTAAGTTTAGCTTCAGTGATTGAGGCTGTGACAGGCTTTAAATCAACCGGCGTGGTTGGTCGTTTAGTCGACTTAATGTTCTTGCTTTGCATGTTCGGTGCATTGACGATTTCATTGGTACTCACTGCCGTGACATTTACCAATATTTTGTCTCAGCTCACAGGTATTCCAAATACCTTTATGACCAAGGTCATCATTATTTTGGCAGTTTCAGTTCTGTTCGCACTCAGTTCATATGTAGGTATGGACAAGGGCATGCAGCGTTTAAGCCATATGGTGTGCTTGGGTGTAGTGTTATTTGCAATTTATGTACTTTGCTTTGGTCCGACTCAATTCATTTTGAATAATTCATTAATGAGTTTCGGATTAATGGCAACTAACTTTGTCGATATGAGCTTGTTTACCGATCCAATGGGTGACGGCAAGTTTACCCGTGAATGGACTGTTTTCTACTGGTTATGGTGGATTTCATATGCACCGGGTGTGGCACTCTTTGTAACGCGTGTTTCTAAAGGCCGTACTATTAAAGAAGTGATCTTTGCCATGGTGATTGGTGGTAGTGTCGGTCTTTGGTTCATCTTTGGTGTGTTTGAAAACTATAGTGTTTATAGCTTTATTCATGGGGCTGTAAATGTACCGCAAATCTTGAGCCAACAAGGTGGTGAGGTTGCGATTGGTCAATTGCTTAGCCTATTACCTGCCGGAAAACTCATGATGTGGATTTTCCTCGGCATTATGGTGGTGTTCTTGGCAGCGCATATGGATGCAGTTGGGTATGCAGTTTCAGCAACATGTACACGCGGTTTAAGTGAAGGGCAAGACCCATCGCCAAATGCACGTCTGTTCTGGTGTGTCATGCTGACTTTGGTTCCAATTGCCATGATCTTTAGTAAAGCACCATTAGACACCATGAAAACGGCAACTATTGTGACGGCTTTACCATTCATCGTGATTATTCTGATTCAGACCTATGGCTTAGTGAAATGGCTCATACAGGATTATGCCAAAGTCCCATCACATTTAATTGAGCAACAAGGTTATGATGAGCAGGAAATTGGTTTAAACCAGACTCAAGATGAACATGCAAAACGGATGCAGCTTGAGCTTGCAAGCTCAATCAAACTGGATAGAAAAACCAGCTAGAGGGAACGGTAATGACGACATATGAACAGGCTACTTATGCCTTAAGTGAAGAAATGCAAAGCCTTGTGTATTGGAGCAGCATTTATTCACCAGCAGATGCAGATATTGACTCAGTCCGTGCGGCATATGATGCCATGTGCCGACACTACACTTTGCCACGTGATGACAAGTTAGATGTAGAAGATCAAGTGATTGCAAATGAAGAGCATCCTGTGCCTGTTCGTGTGTATTTACCAAAAACAAATCGACCTGAGTCTGGTTGGCCATGTGTGTTGTATCTACATGGTGGTGGTTGGATGGTGGGTGGACTCGATTCACATGAGTTTATTACCAGTTATTTGTGTAAGGACTTAAATGCGGTTGTTATTAGTGTGGATTACCGCTTGGCACCAGAGCATCGCTTTCCGGCAGCTTTTGAAGATTGTTTAGCAGTTTATCAATGGCTTAAACAACATGGTTCAGCTTGGCAAATCGATAGTGAAAATATCGTTCTAGCAGGCGATAGCGCGGGCGGTAATTTAGCAGCTGCCCTTGCAGTGGAACTACAACATAGTGGTTTACAAGCTCAAGGGCTGGCATTGGTTTATCCATGTTTAACGACAGCATTTGATACCCCATCCGCACAAAAGCACGCCCATGCGCCGTTGTTAACGACAGAAGATATGCATTTTTATTTAAAGGAATATGCTCCGGACTCACAAGATTGGCAGGATTTACGTCTAGCCCCTTTATTGGCAACTGATTTTTCAGATATGCCTACAAGTTTTGTAGCCGTTGCTGAATATGACCCTTTAAGTGATGACGGTTATCTCTTTACCCAAAAACTGGAACAAGCAGGCATCCCTAACGAGTTTCATTTAGGTAAAGGTTTATTACATGGCAGTCTACGTCTGATGCGTGACTGTCCGGAAGTTCAACATTTATATCAAAACATGCTAAGTGCAATACGTCGCATGTTGAGCAGTGCCGAAAAGACATCAATGTAATATCGAGTCATTTGGACGAAAAGAATTTAATGGAGTAAAAACATGAGTGCAGTTGAAAAATTACCTGAAGATTTTTGCGCAAACCCAGATGTTGCATGGACTTTCCCTAAAGTTTTCTATACTTCATCTCAAGTTTTCGAGCACGAGAAAGAGGCAATCTTTGCTAAAAGCTGGATCTGCGTTGCACATGGTAGTGAGTTGGCTCAGCCAAATGACTATATTACCCGTAAAGTGATTGGTGAAAATATTGTCATCATTCGTGGTAAAGATAGTGTTCTACGCGCATTTTATAATGTGTGCCCGCACCGTGGTCATGAACTTTTAAGCGGTAGTGGTAAAGCAAAAAATGTAATTACCTGCCCATATCATGCATGGACGTTTAAGCTAGACGGTAGCTTAGCTTTGGCACGTAACTGTGACCATGTTGAATCTTTCGATAAAGAAAACTCAAGCATGGTGCCTTTAAAAGTCGAAGAATATGCAGGTTTCGTATTTATTAATATGGATGAAAATGCGACTTGCGTAGAAGACCAGCTGCCGGGCTTTGCTGAACGTTTAAATCAAGCATGTGGTGTGATTAAAGATTTAAAATTGGCAGCACGCTTTGTGACAGAAACACCAGCAAACTGGAAAGTGATTGTTGATAACTACATGGAATGCTACCACTGTGGACCTGCACATCCAGGCTTTGCTGACTCTGTACAAGTCGATAAATACTGGCATACAACACATCAAAACTGGACATTGCAATATGGTTTTGCACGTTCATCTGAGAAGTCATTCAAACTTGATCCATCAGTAACATATCCTGAGTTTCATGGTTTCTGGACTTGGCCTTGTACTATGTTCAACGTGCCACCAGGCAGCAACTTCATGACAGTTATCTATGAATTCCCTGTTGATGCAGAAACAACTTTGCAGCATTACGATATTTACTTTACGAACGAAGAACTGACTCAAGATCAAAAAGATTTGATTGAGTGGTATCGCAATGTATTCCGCCCAGAAGATTTGAACTTGGTAGAGAGCGTACAACGTGGATTGAAATCACGTGGTTATCGTGGTCAAGGCCGTATCATGACTGACAAGCAACGTTCTGGTATCAGTGAACATGGTATTGCTTACTTCCAACATCTTGTGGCGCAGTACCATCAATAAAAACAAAGGGATTTATTCAGGTGTAAACATGACTTACACCTGATTTTTCAGTTAGGAAGACGATATGTCGAGTTTACAAAGTACTGAACTATTTCAGCAACAAGCCTATATTAATGGGCAATGGCTAGCTGCACAGTCAAATGCCACGGTTCCGGTGAGTAACCCAGCTACAGGCGAAGAAATTGGCACAATTCCTAATATGGGAGCAGCGGAGGCAACCCAAGCAGTTGAAGCTGCCTATACGGCTTTACAAAGTTGGAAAGCTTTAACGGCACAAAACCGTGCTGATATCTTATTGGCTTGGCATAAACTGGTTCTCGATCATACCGATGAACTTGCTTTAATCATGACCATTGAGCAAGGCAAGCCTTTAGCAGAAGCAAAAGGCGAGGTTCGCTATGCTGCATCATTTATTCAATGGTTTGCCGAAGAAGGCAAGCGTATTTATGGTGATGTGATTCCAACCGTAAATAACCAGCAGCGCTTTATTATCAGTAAAGAACCTGTGGGTGTGGTGGCTGCGATTACGCCGTGGAATTTCCCAATTGCCATGATTACCCGTAAAGCAGCGCCAGCTCTAGCAGCGGGTTGTACGGTCGTGATTAAGCCAGCCAATGAAACACCTTACTGTGCATTAGCGATTGCAAAGCTTGCAGAAAAAGCAGGTATTCCAGCTGGTGTGATTAATGTTGTTACTGGTAAATCTCAAGAAATTGGCTCGGTATTTACTTCACATGAAAAAGTGAAGAAGTTAACTTTTACTGGTTCAACGCCAGTGGGCCGTTTATTGATGCAGCAGTGTTCAAGCACCATTAAAAAATTGGCGCTTGAGTTGGGTGGAAATGCTCCTCTGATTGTGTTTGATGATGCCGATTTAGATAAAGCTGTACAAGGCGCGATTTTTGCCAAGTTCCGTAATGCAGGCCAGACCTGTGTTTGTGCTAACCGCATTTATGTACATGACAATATTTATCAAGCTTTTGCCGAGAAGTTTGTACAAGAAGTACAAAAGTTTAAAGTCGGTAATGGACTTGAAGATGGCGTACAAATTGGCCCATTAATTAATGAAAAAGCAGTTTTGAAAGCACAGCAGTTAATTGATGATGCAGTGAGCAAAGGCGCTAAGATTGCCTGTGGTGGTAAGCAGCATGCTTTAGGACAAACCTTTTACGAACCATCAGTTTTAACTAACGTTGACCGTACAATGGAAATTGTCCAAGAAGAAATTTTTGGTCCAGTTGCGCCGCTCATTCGCTTTACAGATGAAGCAGATGTGGTTGCTCAAGCAAATGACACTATCTTCGGTTTGGCAGCGTATGTTTATAGCGAAAATATTTCACGTTTATGGCGAGTGTCAGAACAGCTTGAATATGGAATGGTCGGTATGAATGCCACTGCAATTTCAAATGAAGTTGTACCATTTGGCGGTGTGAAACAATCAGGTGTTGGGCGTGAAGGCTCAAAATATGGTCTTGAAGAATTCATGACCATTAAATACATGTGTTTAGGGCTTTAAGGATAAGCCCTAACAACAAAAATATGCGGTAAAAGAAGGATTCTAATATGGCGAGTCATTATGAAATGTTCCCAGCGGTTGTTACTCGTGTGGAACAGCTAACCCCTTTAATCAAACGGTTTACGTTCAAACGTCAAGATGGGCAGAACTTTCCTCGATTTAGTGGGGGAAGCCATATTATTGTCAAAATGAATGAACAACTTTCCAATGCCTACTCATTGATGAGCTGTACGCAAGATTTATCAACTTACCAAGTCTGCGTTCGTAAGGATGTGGAAGGTAAGGGTGGATCAGTTTTCATGCATGATCAGTGCAATGAAGGCTGTGAAATCCAGATTTCAGAACCAAAAAATTTATTTCCATTAGCTGAAACAGGCAATAAACATATCTTGATAGCTGGTGGTATTGGTATTACACCATTCTTACCTCAAATGGATGAGCTGGCAGCACGTGGAGCAGAGTATGAGCTGCACTATGCTTACCGTTCACCTGAACATGCAGCTTTACTTGATGAGCTAACACAGAAACATGCAGAGCACGTATTTAGTTATGTCGATTCAGAAGGCAGCATGCTTAATTTAGACGAATTAATTTCATCGCAACCAAAAGGCACACATGTATATGTATGTGGACCTAAACCTATGATTGATGCGGTGATTGATTGTTGTAACAAGCACCGTTACCGCGATGAGTACATTCATTGGGAGCAATTTGCCTCAACAGTTCCTGAAGATGGTGAAGCATTTACGGTGGTACTTGCCAAATCTAATCAGGAAATTGAAGTACAAAGTAACCAGACTATTTTACAAGCCATCGAGACATTAAATATTGATGTGGAATGTCTATGCCGAGAAGGGGTTTGTGGTACATGTGAAACCGCTATCTTAGAAGGTGAAGCAGAACACTTCGATCAATACTTAAGTGATGCCGAAAAAGCTTCACAAAAGAGCATGATGATTTGTGTATCAAGAGCAAAAGGTAAAAAATTGGTATTAGATCTTTAATATATTTCTGTGGCCGATCAATTGCTTAAAGTAAGAATTTGCTAAAAAATGAACAAATAATGGTGATCTGAATCATATTTGTTCATTTGGTGGGCATAAAGAGTTTTGAAGTATTGACCTGCTATACAGAACTATAGATAATGCGCACACAGTTTACGGCTATGTAGCTCAGTTGGTTAGAGCACCGCACTCATAATGCGGGGGTCACAAGTTCAAGTCTCGTCATAGCCACCATTTTAAAAACCACGCTCCTGCGTGGTTTCTTTTTATCTATTTTTTACTCACTAAAATGTTTTTCAATTATATTGAGTGTTTTTGAGCTTTGATAAAAAGGAGCTAAGAGCGCTTGAAGTAACGGTTCCAAAATACCGTGTTCATTAAAGGCATCCATAACTTTTGGATAAAAACGTAAAGCTTCAGTTTGTAAGTCAGTTTCGGATAAACCAATTGCACTTAATACTTCAAATAAACTCTGATCTTTATAAAAATCATAAAAAACTTCGACACCATACAAAATAAGACCTTGCATAAATTGTGACTGTCGTAATTCTTTCCAGTATTCATAAATTAAAACAAAGAACTCCTCAACATCGAGAGGAGTGAGCTGTTTCATAAACTCATAGATTTTTTTATGTCTAATATCTTCCCAAATATGACGTACTAAGCTTTCTAAATCTTCAGCCGATAAAAGGCTTAATTCTGTCAGTTGTTCATGAATAAAGCTGGCAATCCACGTTTCAAGTTTATGCTCAAGACGCTGTTGCTGTAAAAAAGAGAATTTTTTAAGTTTATGTTGCCATTCAAAATGGTAATCATCCACTCTAGATGCTGTTAGAACTTTAGGTAATTTTTGTTCTAAGGTTGAAGTGGCAATATATTGGCAAAGTTGTTGGACAGATGGGCTAGTTCTTAAAAACTGATTGAGATAATGTGGAATATGCTCCATTTCCAAAAACTTGGAAAGCCACATTTCAAACTGGTGATCGGATACCAAGTCTTGTAGCTGAACTGGAGATTTCATGGCAGATAAATAAATACGCTGTGCAATTTCCCCAATAAACTCAAGCAAGCCTGCACCAAGCTGCATTTCAAAAGCATAGCGTTTCACAACGGCTTGTAATTGTTCTAAATCCACAACTTCATAAAGTTTAATTTCATCGGCATGTTGCATAAAAAGCTGAATAAATTGCCGGAAATAAATAGGTGAGTTTTCTATAGATAATTGTTTTTTGAAAAATTCCACCTGCTCAAGCAAAAGTGCTTGAGCAAGTGCTGTAGTTTTTGATGAGTTTTTCTGCTCAGTCATTCGCTGTCCAGCCGTTGACAATCGGATAACGTCGTTCGCGACTAAATGCACGAGAAGTAATTCTCGGGCCAATCGCACCTTGACGACGTTTATATTCATTACGATCAACTAGACGGATGACTTTTTCAACAACTTCTTTATCAAAACCTTTGGCAATAATGTCTGCCTGACCTAAATCTTCCTCAATGTATGCATAAAGGATAGCATCCAATACATCATACGCTGGTAAAGAGTCTTGGTCTTTTTGATCTGGACGCAGTTCTGCTGAAGGTGGGCGAGTAATTACACGCTCAGGAATAACCGGAGTTTCACTTAAGCTATTACGGTATTTTGCTAATTCAAACACGATTGTTTTATAAACATCTTTGAGAACAGCAAAGCCACCCACCATGTCACCGTAAAGTGTGCAATAGCCAACTGAAAGTTCAGATTTATTACCTGTAGAAAGAACTAAATTACCAAACTTGTTAGATAAGCCCATAAGCAATGTGCCACGAGCGCGCGCTTGTAAATTTTCTTCAGTCGCATCGGCTGGTGAATTACCAAAGAACGGATACAAAGTTTGCATGAAGCTATTTACGATTGAATGAATTTCGGCAATACCGAAAGTCACGCCCATACGGCGAGCTTGTTCCGCTGCATCTTCTACACTAATTTGAGAAGTGTAAGTATATGGCATCATCACAGCTTGAACTCTCTCTGCACCGATTGCATCAACTGCGATAGCAAGCGTAAGGGCAGAGTCAATACCACCAGAAAGACCTAAAATTACTCCAGGAAAACCTGAGCGTTCTACATAGTCACGTGTTGCCATGACTAGGCCTTGATAGATCTCTGCAAAAGTTTCTAATGCAGGAGCAGACTCGACAACTTTATATAATTTTGTATCGCGGTCAAATTCAGCAATATAGAGATCTTCTTTAAAGCTAGGTGCTTGTAAAGCAATTTCACCATTTTGATTGCTGACAAAACTTGTGCCATCAAAAATTAAATCATCTTGTCCACCAACTTGGTTAACATAAACAATATTTAAATGAAGCTGCTTTGCAAGCTCACTTAATGTCTGTTTACGATGCTGTGGTTTACCCACTTCATATGGCGATGAATTAAGCACAAGTACAGTATCAACATTTAATTGGCTTAATTGTTTTACTGTATTGATTGACCAGATATCTTCACAAATGAGTACACCGAACTTATGGCCTAAATACTCAAACACCAAGTGCTGATGGCCTTTTTGGAAATAACGTTTTTCATCAAAAACGCCATAGTTTGGCAAGTTATGTTTATTGAAGACACCTAAAACCTGACCGTCTTTCATGACAGCAGCTGAATTATAACGTTGGCCATCTTCTGTCTGGTTTACGAAGCCGAAAACCATCACAATATCTTTAACTTCACTAAGTTGAGCAAAAGCCTTTTGCATCCGCTTATTTAAATTTGGACGTAACAATAAGTCTTCAGCTGGATAACCAATCACAGAAAGCTCAGGAAAAATAATCAGGTCAGCGTCTTGTTTTTTCGCCTGATTTGCTTGCTCAATCATCTTTTGGGTGTTTGAGTCAATATTGCCAATATGCGGAGAAAACTGAGCAAGGGCAACTTTAAAACTTTTCATTCAAACCTAATCCTAGATCATAACGAATATAAATACACATAGTGTTGATTTTTATGGATATAATTTTTCAACGATGTGTATAGCACGATAATAAACACGTAAAATAGTAAACAAAAATGTCAAGATCAATAATATATACCAATCACATATTTTCTGCGTAAAAATAACGAGATTTTCTGTATACAATAGAAACAAGCTTCATTATTTTTATTGTTTGTATACTGCCTTATCGCTCAAAAATTTGAAATAAGTTTTTATACTTATTTTCAATAATTTGACATTAATAAATTTAGATCTCAACTTTATTTTTATGTTTTTTGTTTATCAAATTTCTATTGATAAGTTAGCAAAAAAGTTACGTTGAAAACAAACTGGATTATTTGGTTACAAATCAAGTTGAGGTAAACAAATGATATTTGGCAGTTTACCTGAACAGATATCTCTAGCAATTTCTCCTTGCTGCTCAATATTGTAAGAACTAAACGCTTTCTGAGGATGGTAAGTATATTTATAAGGGTTGTAATACTTAAAACTCAGATAGTAGGCGGATTGCAGTAACGCACCTTTTAGTAATACATGAATACCTCGTTGGTATTGCATAACATGAGCTAGCTCATGAATAAAAATCCCTTGTATGAATTTAGACTCTAGCGCGTAATTACTGCTGTAGTCAGAAAGATTGACGTATATATTCCCATTTGGAGCCATCAAAATTCCATGCGCTTGCCACGGTAAGTAACGAGTAGCAATAATTTTAGGACGTTCACAATCTAGCAAACTCCCAAACACCCTTTGTGCTAAAGCTTTTTCTTCCGGTGTAAGAAATCGAATCGGATAGCTTTTTAAGTGACGAAATATAAAAAGGGTGAAAATAATAAATTGTCGATATATGACAAGTTTAAAAGCGTTGAGAGTGAACATAGTTTTGCTAGTAAATAAGTTCATCTATTGGTTTGTAGCATAACATACATCAACTATGTTGAAAGACAGACGCAAATAACTGTCATTTGTTTCTCATGCGGCAGTTAGCCTGTTTTACTTGGCAAATCTTCCATTTTTAATATCATCATAGGCTTGTAAAATCTCATCATAAGTATTCATTACAAATGGACCATGACCATTAATCGGTTCTGTGATGGGTTGTCCTGTCAAAATAAGTAATTTGCAGCTTTGCAGGGCAGTAATAGAGAAATGCTCTCCTTGGTTTGACATGACTGCTAGGCCTTGTTCCTCTAAAATGTCTTCATCTTTTTGAAATTGTGCCCGACCTGAACGTAAATAAACTAAAGCTGTTTCACCGGATTGAGCAGGGAAGGCGGCTTGTTGACCTGCCTGAAGCTCTACATCTAATACGGTAATAGGAGTGTGAGTGAGTGCAGGGCCTATAACATGCTTAAACTGCCCTGCAATAATACGTACAAATCCAGCTTCATTTTCCAGTTTCACTATCGGTATTTCAGCTTTCTTTAAACTTTGATAGCGCGGAGAATTCATTTTATTTGCTGCTGGTAAATTGACCCAAAGTTGAATCATTTCAAAAGGACCACCAGATCGAGAATACTCTTCACTAAACAATTCCCGATGAATCACACCAGAGGCTGCGGTCATCCATTGCACATCACCAGCACTTATAAATCCACCTCCACCAGATGAATCTTTATGTTCCAGTTCACCTGCATAAACAAGTGTTACCGTTTCGAATCCACGATGGGGATGATCATTAACTCCTCTACGTTTCATAGAAGGTGCAATTTTTCCGGGACCTAAATGGTCGAGTAGTAAGAAGGGTGAGAGGGTATTGCCTAACTCATGGTAGGAAAAAACAGAAAGAACTGGATAAAAATCACCGACCGCAAAGCGAGTATCGTTACGATGAATAAAAGCCAGACTTTTCATGCTTTATCCTTTCTGTTGATTGAATTTATAAAAAAGATGAGATGTTTTTATAAGAATGTATTAAGACTGGTATAAAAGTCTTTTGCTCTGAATAATAAATTATGAATAGGTTGAGTCAGTAAAATGTATAAGAGGATGAGATGAGAGTCCTAGATAATAAAAAACCCCAGTTAAAACTGAGGTTTTACAACAACTAAAATCACAACAGCAAATAAAATTAAGGTTGGCATTTCATTGAAGAAACGCCAGAACTTATGTGATTTGTAGTGAGCATTTCCAATAAGCTTTTTGCGATAGTAACCACAAACTAAATGGTAGATCACTAATAAAGCCACTAATCCAACTTTTAGATAAAACCAAGTGGCTTCATGGTAATGTCGAGTTGCATCGCCCCACTCTACAAGAAAGTGTGCGGTAATTAATGTGGCAATCATAGACGGCCACATAATACCTCGATACAACTTACGTTCCATCACTTCAAAGCGCTGATGGCTGGTAGCATCATCACTCATTGCATGGTAAACATAAAGACGTGGTAAGTAGAACAAAGCAGCGAACCAACAAACCACAGCAATAATATGTAATGCTTTTACCCACAAAAAGGCATCAGAAGGTGCATCCATCGATAATCCTACGCGGGATTATGCATCCCACTTCTTGAAAATTAGGCAAGCGTTAACACCGCCAAAGCCAAAACTGTTACTCATTACAGTATTCAATTTTGTATCACGTTTTTCAAGCACAATATCAAAGCCTTCAGTACCTTCATCAAGCTCAGTCACGTTGATGTTTGGCGCGATAAAGTCATTTTGAAGCATTAATACAGAGTAAATTGCTTCATGAACACCAGCAGCACCTAAGCTGTGACCGGTCATAGATTTAGTTGAACTAAGTGGTGGAACTTTACCTTCACCGAAAGCACGTTCCATTGCTTTAAGCTCAGTCACGTCACCTGCTGGTGTAGAAGTACCATGCGTATTTACATAGTCAATTTTATCTACGCCGTGTTGTTTCGCTTCTTCAAGAGCCATCAAAATACAGCGAGTTGCACCTTCACCACTTGGAGCTACCATGTCAGCACCGTCACTGTTTGCAGCATAAGCAACAACTTCAGCAAGAATATTTGCACCACGTGCTTGAGCATGTTCAAGAGATTCAAGAACAACGAAACCGCCACCGCCAGCAATGACGAAACCGTCACGGTCTTTAGAATATGGACGAGACGCTGTTTCAGGTGTGTCGTTGTATTTAGAACACAAAGCACCCATTGCATCAAACAATAGGCTTTGAGACCAGTGATCTTCTTCACCACCACCAGCAAGCATAAGATCTTGTTTGCCTAGAGCGATAAGGTTATATGCATAACCAATTGCGTCTGCAGAAGTTGCACAAGCACTTGCAATTGAGTGAGCAATACCTTGAAGTTTAAATGCTACACCCACGTTTGCAGTGATTGTATTTGTCATGTTACGTGGAACAAAGAAAGGACCAACTTTACGAGCACCTTTAGTTTCTAAAAGTTCAGTCATTTCTACAACAGAAGCAGTTGAACCACCGCCTGAACCACCGGCAATACCATAACGTGGATTATCTGCTAAATCTTCTGCTTTTAAGCCAGCATGTTCAACAGCTGCAACAGCAGAGTTATAAGCATACATTGCACATACGCCCATGAACCGTTTTAATTTACGATCAATATTGTCAAAATCTTGTTCTGCCGCAGCGCTGACATGACTTTTAAAATTGAGTTCAGCATAAGTTGGGTTAAAACGTGTCCCGGAGATTCCATTTTTAAGTGAATGAGTAACTTCTTCTAAAGAGTTACCGATACATGAGTTAATACCCATACCAGTGATTACAACACGTTTCATCTACAGGTCCCTTTATGGTGATATTTAAAGTCTATGATCATGAGCAGCTATTAAATGATAGGAGAATATAGCTGTAAGAACAGTAGACCCATGTTTTCGTTGCTACCATGATAGCAGAAAGGTTTTTTATTTCTTATGGCAAATCTTTATGTCAATTTTGCATTTAAAAAAAATAACCAAATACACAGTATGTTGCATTTAGGGTTAACTAAAATACACACATTCAAGTTGAGATAAATCCACATTCCACCTAGTATTTATCTCTAATTAGATAAATTAAAAAATCGAGGTACTGGATGACAAAATTTAATAATAATCAATCTGACAATTTGTTTTCTCAGGTCTTCGGAGTGGCTAAAAAGCTCAGTTCTACTGGTTTAAACATCTTGCAGCAAAGTCAAATTGGTGAGGTAAGTAAATTGGTTGAGCCACTTTCAAATGGCAAAACAGTAGAAGGTAGTGCCAGAAATAAAAGTCCGTTTGAAGTGGAGCAGTATGAAAGCCCACAACAAATGTTACGTGAACATTTACCTAAAGTTACTCGTCAGGTATTTGGACGCCATTTTAGAAAGGTCAATGGTATCGCTACATTTATTTCACCTGACTGGAATGAAAAAATATCAAGCTATTTATTTGATTGGTTGAATGACTTTAGTTCGAAAAGTACGTTAACTGAAAAAATTTTAGAAGAAGCGGGGGCTAAAGACTTATTTGAGCTTACAAAAGATACCTCACGCTCCCAACGTTTAAGTCAGGCACTTATTGAACAAAATAAATTGATTGCCAGTATTCAAGGTGCAATTACGGGCGTATCTGGAATGGTTGGAGCAGCCGTAGATATTCCAGTTTCATTAGTCTTAGTTTTGAGAACAATTTACCAAACAGGTAGATCACACGGCTTTGATTTAATTGAAGCAACTGACCAAGACGTTGTTGAATTTATTTTTAAAGAAGTTGATATCAGCTTAATTGCGGAAAAGCAGACTTTACTCTTGGCACTTAAAGCCTTACGAAATATGTTGGAGACTCAAGACATTCAACAGTTCCAGCAAGTACTTGGCTCTTCAAATGATATTGAAACCTTAAAAAGCTGGTTAGTTGATGAAAATGGTGAGTTTAAATGGAACTGGTTAAATAAAGTTCCACAACTTGCTGTGGTAGGCAAGTTTACTCCAGTAGCTGGTGCAGTGCTTAGTGCTGTTTATAGTTGGAAGTTACAAGAAGATGTAGGCCATAAGGCACAAGCTATTTTCGGTGCAGCAAGACATTATTTAAATGAACATCCAAATGAGCATTTATCACCATTACAGGCTTACTATGCGGCGGTAACTCTAATTCAAAAAGCGAGTCCACGTCTTTTAAATGTGGGTGAAAATGGTAGTGTCCATGCTACGCAGCATCATAAAATTGAAAATCATGATGTAATTTCAAAAGTATCTGTTGTGGTCAAATCAAATACTTCTGAAAAAAGCGAAGAAAAAGTTCAAGAAAATGTTCACCAAGGAATTGAGCATCTTGCAGAGAAACATGTAGTTGAACATGAACATAGTGAACAAAAGCCAGCATTAGAGCCTGAAAGTGAAGAAAATGATGACGTTATAGAGGGGCAAAAGTACTCTTAACAATACAATTACAAAGGTAGGGTTTAAAAACTAAATTTCAACCCTATTTAAATTTGTAAATAATCCTGTCAATCATTGATATGGTCAACATTTGGCAACTGCTGCCATGTTGACCATTTTTGCATCTTGGCTTACAATTATGTGCCCTTAAAAAGAGGTGTTTTCTTTTTAAGGTTTTTTAATAACGGGAGAATTGCCATATGGCAACAACGAATCAGTTGATCCGTAAGGGTCGTACGACTTTGGTTGAAAAATCCAAAGTTCCTGCGTTGAAGGCTTGTCCACAACGTCGTGGTGTTTGTACACGTGTTTATACAACTACACCTAAAAAACCTAACTCAGCTATGCGTAAGGTTTGCCGTGTTCGCTTAACTTCAGGTTTTGAAGTATCTAGCTACATCGGTGGTGAAGGCCATAACTTACAAGAGCACAGTGTTGTTCTTATCCGTGGTGGTCGTGTTAAAGACTTACCGGGTGTACGTTACCATACCGTTCGTGGTTCTTTAGACTGTGCTGGTGTTAAAGATCGTAACCAATCACGTTCTAAATACGGTGCTAAACGTCCTAAGAAGTAATTCTGGGAAACTAGTCCAAAAGCCCTTTAGCGTTTCGCTTGTTTGAATTCTTCATAGATTTGTAATTCAAGCGACGTATAGTAAGGCCAGCGTCGTGTACATGACACTTGTACAAACTGCTGGATCATCCTGAAGTGTCATATTATTAGGTGTATTAAAATGCCAAGACGTCGCGTAGTCGCTGCTCGTGAGATCCTTCCAGATCCTAAATTTAGCAGCCAAACAATCGCTAAATTCATGAACCACGTAATGCAAGATGGTAAAAAATCTATTGCTGAAAGTATCGTTTACGGTGCTTTAGAACGCGTTCAAGAAAAAAACAAAGTAGACCCAGTTGAATTTTTCGAGACTACTCTTGAAAAAGTTCGTCCTATGGTCGAAGTAAAAGCACGCCGTGTTGGTGGTGCTACTTATCAAGTACCTATGGAAGTACGCCCATCCCGTCGTACTGCCTTAGCAATGCGTTGGTTAGTAGATGCTGCTGCTAAGCGTTCTGAAAAAACTATGGCTTTACGTCTTGCTGGCGAGTTGCTTGATGCAGCTGAAGGCAAAGGTGCTGCGATCAAAAAACGTGAAGACGTGCACCGTATGGCAGAAGCTAACAAAGCCTTCTCTCACTACCGTTTCTAAGCGGATAAAACAGTCCCTAATCAGGAGAATACTCATGCATACAGTAGCTAGATTCAACATTGCTCTCTACCAAAGTGGGGGCTTTGCGGGTATTTAAGTTGCCCCGCTTGAGTATTCGTGCGCATCAATTTAATTGGTGCGCCCTGTTTTAAAGATAACATTTAGGAATGTAGACATCATGGCTCGCCAAACCCCAATTACTCGTTACCGTAACATCGGTATCTCTGCGCACATCGACGCAGGTAAAACAACTACAACTGAACGTATTTTGTTCTACACAGGTGTATCTCACAAAATTGGTGAAGTACACGACGGTGCAGCAACAATGGACTGGATGGAACAAGAGCAAGAGCGTGGTATTACAATTACCTCTGCTGCAACAACTTGTTTCTGGTCTGGTATGGGTAACCAATTCCCACAACACCGTATCAACGTAATTGATACACCGGGACACGTTGACTTCACAATCGAAGTTGAGCGTTCTATGCGTGTTCTTGACGGTGCTTGCATGGTTTACTGTGCAGTTGGTGGTGTACAGCCTCAGTCTGAAACTGTATGGCGTCAGGCTAACAAATATAAAGTGCCTCGTTTAGCATTCGTGAACAAGATGGACCGTACTGGTGCAAACTTCTTCCGTGTTGTTGAACAAATGAAAACACGTCTTGGTGCGAATCCTGTGCCAATCGTTGTGCCAATCGGTGCTGAAGACACATTCACTGGTGTAGTTGACCTTATCGAAATGAAGGCAATTATCTGGGATGAAGCTTCTCAAGGTATGAAGTTTGAATACGGCGAGATTCCAGCTGACCTAGTTGATACTGCTCAAGAATGGCGTACAAACATGGTTGAAGCTGCTGCTGAAGCTTCTGAAGAGTTAATGGACAAATACCTTGAAGAGGGTGATCTTTCTAAAGAAGACATCATCGCAGGTTTACGTGCTCGTACATTAGCTTCTGAAATCCAAGTAATGCTTTGTGGTTCTGCATTCAAGAACAAAGGTGTTCAACGTATGTTGGACGCTGTAATTGAATTCTTACCATCACCTACAGAAGTTAAAGCGATCGAAGGTATCCTTGACGATAAAGACGAAACTAAAGCGTCTCGTGAAGCATCTGACGAAGCTCCGTTCTCTGCGCTTGCGTTCAAAATCATGAACGACAAATTCGTAGGTAACTTAACATTCGTACGTGTTTACTCTGGTGTTCTTAAACAAGGTGATGCTGTTTATAACCCAGTTAAATCTAAGCGTGAACGTATCGGTCGTATCGTGCAAATGCACGCAAACGAACGTCAAGATATTGATGAAATCCGTGCAGGTGATATCGCAGCGTGTGTAGGTCTTAAAGACGTTACTACTGGTGATACATTATGTGATGAGAAAAACATCATTACACTTGAACGTATGGAATTCCCGGATCCAGTAATTCAGTTAGCGGTTGAACCAAAAACTAAAGCTGACCAAGAAAAAATGTCTATCGCTTTAGGCCGTTTGGCTAAAGAAGACCCTTCATTCCGTGTTCACACTGATGAAGAATCTGGTCAGACAATTATTGCTGGTATGGGTGAGCTTCACCTTGACATCATCGTTGACCGTATGAAGCGTGAATTCGGTGTTGAAGCGAATATCGGTAAACCAATGGTTGCTTATCGTGAAACGATTAAGAAAACTGTTGAGCAAGAAGGTAAATTCGTACGTCAAACAGGTGGTAAAGGTAAATTCGGTCACGTATATGTTCGTTTAGAACCGCTTGACGTTGAAGCTGCTGGTAAAGAATACGAATTCGCTGAAGAAGTTGTTGGTGGTGTAGTACCTAAAGAATTCTTCGGTGCAGTTGACAAAGGTATTCAAGAACGTATGAAGAATGGTGTCTTGGCTGGTTACCCAGTTGTAGGCGTTAAAGCTGTTCTTTTTGACGGTTCTTACCACGATGTCGACTCTGACGAATTGTCGTTCAAAATGGCTGGTTCTTACGCATTCCGTGATGGTTTCATGAAAGCAGATCCTGTTCTTCTTGAACCTATCATGAAAGTTGAAGTTGAGACTCCAGAAGACTACATGGGCGATATCATGGGTGACTTAAACCGTCGTCGTGGTATGGTTCAAGGTATGGACGATCTTCCTGGTGGAACAAAAGCAATTAAAGCAGAAGTTCCACTTGCTGAGATGTTTGGTTACGCGACTCAAATGCGTTCTATGTCTCAAGGTCGTGCGACATACTCAATGGAATTTGCTAAATATGCTGAAACTCCACGTAACGTGGCTGAAGGCATCATCGCTAAATTCCAAGCTGGCGGTAAAAAAGGTGACGACGAGTAATCTTTCGATTACTATAAGCCCTAACTAATTCTTAGTTAAAAACCAAGTGCTCATGGAGTGACCCTCCATGAGTAGTTAATAAAGGAAGATCATCATGGCTAAA
>NZ_JAVIMT010000072.1:0-880 GCF_031196675.1 Acinetobacter sp. 148
AAAAATTGAGCGAAATGGATAGGGTGTGTTGACACTTTTAGCTTAAAAAAATAGCGAAGTAGTAAAATCAAATCGCCAAAACCAATTTTACTATTCGCTATGCCTCGTACCATGCTGACAGATCAACACTGGCAAAAGTTGAAAGTTATTCTGCGTAATTTATCCATTCACCACAACTCAAATTTACGCAATTTTATTGAAGCTATTCTCTATAGAATTAGAACAGGCTGTCCGTGGCGAGATATTCCTTGCTGTTTTGGTCATTCAAACTCTATTTTCAAACGTTTTAATCGTTGGTCAAGCAGCGGTAAGTTTCTTAGATTATTCAAATTACTAGCCTCATGCCCCGATATGGAGTGGATTTTTATTGATGGCTCTCATGTACGTGCTCATCAACATTCTGCCGGCATAGCGAATCAATCTATTTCTAAAAGTGTAGGAGGAAACTCCTCAAAAATACATTTGATTGTTGATGCACATGGCAATCCTATTGATTTCATGATTACCGATGGAACCACACATGATGTTAAAGTTGCACCTGATTTAATATCAACATTAGATTTAAAAGAGACAAAAGTGGTATGTGCAGATAAAGGCTATGATTCAGAACCACTGCGTGAACAGATCAGGAAAACAGGGACTAAAGCGAATATACCAAAGAAAACAAATAGCCAATCGAACAATGACCATATGGACTGGTATTTATATAAAATCAGGCATTTAGTTGAAAATATGTTTTGTAGATTAAAGCAATTTAGAGGAATAGCTACTCGATATGACAAGCTCAAAAGAAATTATCAAAGTTCTGTTGCTTTAGCATGTATATTTTTATGGCTACCTTTATAGGGTTAATTATGAACAGTAAATGTCAACAAACCCT
>NZ_JAVIMT010000073.1:0-600 GCF_031196675.1 Acinetobacter sp. 148
CAAGATGGACAACTGGCTTTAGATATTCCCCGTGATCGAGAAGGTTCATTTGAGCCACAAATTATCAAAAAGCACCAAACACGCATCACCAGTATGGATGACCAAATCCTCTCACTGTATGCAAAAGGAATGACTAATAGGGAAATTGTAGCCTTCTTCAAAGAAATGTACGATGCCGATGTGTCAGCATCTCTCATCAGCAAAGTTACCGATGCTGTGATTGAGCAAGTGACTGAGTGGCAAAATAGAGCCTTAGATAGCCTTTATCCTGTTGTCTATCTTGACTGTATTGTTGTCAAAGTCCGTCAGCACTCCAATGTGATTAACAAGTCCGTATACCTTGCTTTAGGCATCAATATGGATGGGCAAAAAGAATTACTGGGTATGTGGATTGCTCAGACAGAAGGTGCCAAATTCTGGCTGTCAGTCATGACAGAGCTAAAAAATCGAGGAGTACAGGACATTCTTGTTGCCTGTGTAGATGGATTAAAAGGCTTTCCTGACGCGATAGCCTCTGTTTACCCTCATACTGATATTCAACTGTGTATTGTGCATGTTGTACGCAATAGCCTGAGATTTGTAAGCTGGAAAGACTACAAG